>NZ_JARBAE010000119.1:0-1494 GCF_033795305.1 Streptomyces sp. AK02-01A | reverse complement strand
CCCGTCGCAGGCCAGGTGGATCTTGGTGTGTACTCAGTCCTCCCCGGGACCGGCCGAGGACGTGATCACCGCTTCGTCCCGGTCGACCGCCCCCTTTTCCCGCCGAACCGTCTACCAGCGCAAAGACAGACGCTGGGAAGCCGCCGGATACATCCTCGCCCCCGGCAACACCCGTCGCCGCATCCGCGTCTACGGCACCACCCGGAAGGAAGCCCTGGCCAAGCTCACCGAGAAGATCGCCACCAGCAACCGAGGCATTCCCGTCCCCTCCGCGCAAGGCAGCGTGGCCGCGTACCTGACGTACTGGCTGGAGAACGTCGCCGTCTACCACCTCCGCGAGAACACCCACACCCGCTACACCGCCGTCGCCCGGCTCTACCTCATACCTGGCCTCGGACGGAAGAAGCTCGCCAAGCTCACCGCCAAGGACGTCCGCACCTGGCTCAACCAGTTCCGCACCACATGCCAGTGCTGCACGCGCGACATCGACGCCCGGCGCGACCAGCCCCGCTGCTGCGCCACCGGCCAGTGCTGCCACAAACTGCTCTCCCCGCTGACGCTGACCTATATCCACTCCGTACTCAAGTCCGCCCTGGAGCACGCCGTCCGCGAAGAGGAGATCCCGCGCAACGTCGCCCGCAACGTCCGCACCGGCACCCCACGGCCCCGGCGCTTCGAACCCCTCACCGCCGACGAAGCCCGCAAGTTCCTGGCCGCCGCCGACGGCCACCGGTTGCAGCCGCTGTTCGAACTCGCTCTCCACACCGGACTCCGCAAGGCCGAACTCCTCGGCCTGCGCTGGGAAAACCTCGACTTCAACGCTGGCACCGCCGCAATCCGCCGAACCTTGCAGCGCACCAGCGCAGGCGGGCTCACCACGCTGCCCGCCAAGACCCGGGCCTCCGAACGCCGCATCGCCCTCCCCACCCGCTGCGTCCACTCGCTGAAGCACCACCACGAACAGCAGCAGCGCGAGGCCGCGGGCGCGGCGTGGCAGTACAGCGGGCACGTGTTCACCACCACGCTGGGCAGACCGATCGACCCGACCAACCTCACCCGCGCCTTCACCACTCTCCTCCGCAAGGCCGGCCTCCGCCGCATCCGCTTTCAGGACCTCAGGCACTCGACTGCCACGATGCTTCTGGAACAGGGCGTCGAACTCGTCGTGATCAAAGAGCTCCTTGGCCACGCCCACATCGGCGTCACCGCTACCGTCTATGCCCACGTGAGGCTACGCCTCCAGCGAGACGCCATCGACACCCTCAGCACCGCACTCGGCAGCCCGGAGGACACCAAGACGGCGCGCTCCGATGGCAACGAACCGCCATCCTGCGCCGCCCTCGTCCGCTGACGTTGCCGTCAACTACTGCCGTCAAGACGGCGAGAAGCCCCGCCGGGTCTATCAGGAATTAGGTGTGATTCGTCTGTTTGGCCTATGAGTTGTTCGGTGGGCTGTTCGGCCTACACTCGTCCGGCGGTAAGGCGGCCGTCGAA
>NZ_JARBAE010000118.1:0-1544 GCF_033795305.1 Streptomyces sp. AK02-01A | reverse complement strand
GAAAGACGCATACAACCCACGCCCCATCCCCACCCGCTGACTCCCCTGACCAGCGAACAAGAACGCAGTCCCACCCACAGAGCGCTGAACACCCGAGACGACGTTCGCCGCGCCGTCGCCACGGGACAGAGCCTCCACACCGGCCAGCAGATCCGCGCGATCCTCTCCCACAATCACCGCACGATGACCGAAACGGGCACGAGAAACCGCCAACGACAACCCCACATCCGCAGGACGAAGCTCCACATCGGCAGACAACCCCTCCACCAACCGCGCCGCCTGCCCACGCAATGCCGCGGCACTCCGCGCGGACACCACCCAAGGCACCACACCACCGGCAACCGGCTGTGTGTCGGTGGCCGGCTCGGGAGCCTGCTCCACAATCACATGGGCGTTGGTGCCGCTGATGCCGAAGGAAGACACCGCCGCCCGACGCGGACGATCCGTCTCCGGCCACTCCCGCGCCTCCGTCAACAACTCAACAGCCCCCGACGACCAATCCACATGCGGCGACGGCTCATCCACATGCAACGTCCTCGGCAACACACCATGCCGCATCGCCAACACCATCTTGATGATCCCCGCCACACCCGCCGCAGCCTGCGTATGACCGATATTCGACTTCACCGAACCCAGCCACAGAGGCCGCTCCGACGAACGCTCCTGCCCGTACGTCGCCAGCAACGCCTGCGCCTCGATCGGATCACCCAGCCGCGTCCCCGTACCATGCGCCTCCACCGCGTCCACATCACCCGCCGACAGCCGGGCGCTCGCCAGAGCCTGCCGGATCACCCGCTCCTGCGACGGACCGTTCGGCGCCGTCAGACCATTGCTCGCACCGTCCTGGTTCGTAGCCGAACCACGCACCACCGCCAGGACCCGATGCCCGTTCCGCTCCGCGTCCGACAGCTTCTCCAGCAGCAGCAGACCGACACCCTCACCCCAGCCGGTTCCGTCCGCCGAGGACGAGAAGGCTTTGCAGCGGCCGTCGGGCGCGAGGCCGCGCTGGCGGCTGAACTCGATGAAGGTGTTCGGCGTCGCCATGACCGTCACACCGCCGGCCAACGCCAGCGAGCACTCGCCGTTACGCAGCGCCTGCGCCGCCAGATGCAACGCCACCAGTGACGACGAGCACGCGGTGTCGATCGTGACCGCCGGACCTTCGAGACCGAAGGTGTACGAGACCCGGCCCGAGGCGACACTGCCCGCGCTGCCGTTGGTGAGGTAGCCCTCGAACTCCTCGGGCATTCGGTGGAGGCGCGAGGCGTAGTCGTTGTACATGACGCCGGTGAAGACACCGGTACGACTCCCCCGCACCGCCGCCGGATCCATCCCCGCACGCTCGAACGCCTGCCACGCCGTCTCCAGCAACAACCGCTGCTGCGGATCCGTCGCCAACACCTCACGCGGACTCAGACCGAAGAACTCCGCATCGAAATCAGCCGCATCATAAAGAAACCCACCATCACGCGCATACGACGACCCCGAACGCGAAGGATCCGGATCATACAACCGCTCCAGATCCCACCCACGATCCTCCGGAA
>NZ_JARBAE010000117.1:0-1565 GCF_033795305.1 Streptomyces sp. AK02-01A | reverse complement strand
TCCGCACCACCCTCAACATCAACCTCACCATCCGCGACATCTTCCAATCACCCACCATCGCCACCCTCACCCAACACACCAACACCCACACAACCACACACAAACGACCCGCATTGGTTACGGAGGACCGGCCGGAACGCCTTCCGCTGTCCTTCGCCCAGCGGCGTCTGTGGTTCATCTCGACGCTGGAAAAGCGCGGCACGGCGTACAACGTGCCACTCTCGGTGCGGCTCGACGGAGAGCTGGACGCCGACGCCCTGCGAGCGGCCTTCGCTGATCTGTCGCGGCGCCACGAGGTCCTGCGGACCGTGTTCGGATCGGTGGACGGCGAGCCCTTTCAGCGCGTTCTCGATCCGGAGGACGCCCCAGTGGTCTTCGAGCGGCGCCGGGTGGCCGAGGACCGGCTCGACGAGGAGCTGCGCGCCGCGGCCGGGCACGCCTTCGACCTCGGCGCCGAACCGCCGTACCGCGTGACGCTTTTCGACCTCGGCGACGGCGCCCATGTACTGCTGGTCCTCTTGCATCACATCGCCACCGACGGCCAGTCCCTGCGGCCGCTCTTCGACGATCTCGCCGCCGCCTACACCGCCCGGCGCGACGGTACGGCTCCCGACTGGCGGCCGCTGCCGGTGCAGTACGCCGACTACGCGCTCTGGCAGCGGCGGCTGCTCGGTGACGAGTCCGACCCCGAGAGCGTGCTCTCCGGCGAGCTGGCGTACTGGCGTGAGGCTCTCGCCGGCCTTCCCGAGGAACTGAGCCTGACCCTTGACCGGCCCCGGCCGGCCGTGGCGGGCCACCGGGGCGGCGCGGTCGTGGTGGACTTCGGCCAGGAACTGCGGTCCCGGGTGGCGGAGCTGGCGCGGGCCGAGCGGTGCACCGTCTTCATGGTGCTCCAGGCCGCGCTCGCCGCGACGCTGACCCGGCTCGGCGCGGGAGAGGACATACCGATCGGTTCGCCGGTGGCGAGCCGGTCGGACGAGGCCGTGAACGACCTGGTCGGGTTCTTCGTCAACACCCTGGTGCTGCGCACCGACACCTCGGGCAATCCGTCGTTCCGGGAGCTGCTGTCCCGGGTACGCGCGCTCGACCTGGACGCCTTCGCGCACCAGGAGGCGCCTTTCGATCTGGTACTGGAAGCACTCAACCCGGTGCGGTCACTCGCCCGGCATCCGCTCTTCCAGATCTGTCTCGCTCTGGAGAGCGGTGGCGACGCCGGTCTCCGGCTGCCCGGTGTCCGCTCGGAGTCCAGTGGTGTCGTCGACACCCACTCGGCCAAGTTCGATCTGGAGTTCCTGCTGCGCGAGGACGAGGAAGCGGGCCTCACGGGCGCGGTGCTCTACAGCTCGGACATCTTCGACCACACGACCGTCGAGCGTCTGGTGGCCGCCTTCGAGCGTCTCCTGCGTCAGGTGACGGTGGATGCGGGTGTGCTGGTCGGTGACGTGGACGTACTGAGCCCGGAAGAACGCACGCTGGTCATGGAGACCTGGAACAACACCCACGCCCCCATCGACAACCGGCCCCTCAACGAACACTTCGAAGAACACGCACACACCAACCCCAAC
>NZ_JARBAE010000116.1:0-1614 GCF_033795305.1 Streptomyces sp. AK02-01A | reverse complement strand
CTAGCTTGATCTTTAACCTGTGCGGCGTGGACGCGGGGTCGTTGACTTCTTCGTGCGTTGCTTCGCGGAGCCTGGTTTGCCAACTGTGTGCACGTCATAGCGGGGAGCGGGTTGGTTGTTCTTCCGGCCGGGTGGGCGTCCTCGGCCGGGGCGGGCGGTTTTCGGTGCTTCGGCTGGGCAGGCTGCCTTCGGGCGGAGGTGCCGAAAGTCGCGGCGGACTCGTGCGGGAGTGAGCCTGTCGGGCGGGGTCGGTTTCTCCCACGGCCTGCGGAGATCGGCCGCCAGTGGGCGGGCGAGCCGGAGCTGGGTGAAGACCGCGAGGATCAGCCAGGTCCAGCGGTCTGCGGCTTCGGGGCTGCGGATCTTTGGGCAGGTCCAGCCCAGGGTCTGCTTGAAAAGGCGGAAGGTGTGCTCGATGTCGAAGCGCCGCAGGAATGCCTGCCAGAGCAGGTCGACGGTGGTTTCGGAGGCGTCGGTGCCCGACCACCACAGCCAGACCGGCTTTGGTGTCGCACCGCTGGGCAGGTACTCGACCTGCAGACGGATCACGGTGCCCTCGATCACCGGCAGGGCACCCAGCTCAGCAGTCCAGGCGGAGCGGTGGGTCAGTCGTGGATGGAGCCGGTCCCAGGCCCTGGCGGTGGCCCTCCCGTAGAGGCGGGTTGCGGTCACCGTCCGCGCGTCGGGGGTGTTCCAGGTGTCCGGGTCACCGAAGACGAACTCGCCGCCGTGACGGGGTGGGCGGCCCAGGACACCGGGCTCACGGGGTGGGACCGCACGGCGTAGGACGCGGTCCGAGCGCATCCGGCCCAGTACCTGCACCGGCAGATCCTTCAACAGGAAAGCCAGCCGGGGCACGTCGTATCCGGCGTCCACCACGATCAGGATCTCCGGGTCGGCGTCCTTCCACTGGCCGGCTGCGATGAGCCGTTCGACGAGCTCGCGCATCTGCTGGGCGGTGACGGTGGCGGCGTCGTCGCCCGGTGCCAGACGCAGTGCGTCCAGCGGTGCGGTCCAGGAACTCCGGCCGGTCTCCAGCGCGCAGATCACCGAGTAGGGCCAGCCGGGAACCGGGATGTGCTGGTCCTTGCCCCGCCCATAGGTGTGGCACAGGATCCGCTGCGGTGAGGTGTGTGCGCTGGGCCGCAGCCAGCAGGTCAGGTCGGCGGCCAGGACCAGCCGGCCGTCCGCCGCCCGCGGCAGCGGCACCGTCGCCAGGGCCCGCCGCAGCCGGGCGACGTCGACCCGGCCCGCGGACAGGGCGTCATAGAGCCCGCCGTGTCCCCGCCGGTGTTCGCCCACCAGCGACAGCTCCACCAAGGACCGGACCGGACCATCCGCGCACAACACCGCGTCCACGAGTTCGAACAAGGCGTCCGCACGCCTGGTCAGACAGGAGTAGAACTCACCCCGGAAGCGTGACAGTCCCGCAAACGGATCCTGCCGGACGACGTGATGCGACAGACTCATCCCCACGGCCTTCGTGCTGAGCGTTGTGTGTTCCTTGGTCGGATCACATGCTCAGCCGAAGGCCGCCCGCATGTACCGCAGTTACCAGTCCGAGTGATCAAGTACGACGAGCCGTTCGGACCCCGAGGTTAAAGATCAAGCTAG
>NZ_JARBAE010000115.1:0-1672 GCF_033795305.1 Streptomyces sp. AK02-01A | reverse complement strand
CCTCGCCGTTTCAGTTGCGGCTGATGGCTGGCTGAGCGGGGTCGTTTGGAGCGGTGTCGGTCGGTGGGCATGGTGAGGGCCCGGCGCGGTGGGCCGGGTTCTCCAAGGTCCTTCGGGTCGCGGGTGATCAGAGGGCGGTCGCTCAGGTGGCGGGGAGGGGCAGGGCGGCCAGGCGGTGGAATGCGGCCGTGAGTTCATGTCTCCAGGGCCAGGTCGCCGATATCCGCAAGCGCAGGCGGCGGCCGCCGCGGGTGATCCGGGCGGCGACGTGCAGGATTCGGTAGCGCAGTTTCTTGGGTTCGGCGGTGGTGAGATCGCCGTCTAGCAGGAGGACGCGGGTCCAGGCGAGAAGGTCGATGGCCGCGAGACTGAGTTCGAGCCATGCGGCGTTGACTGGGAAGTGGCGGGAGGGGAAGCGTCCGAAGCCGGTGGTCTTGCCGCACCGGATGTGGTCCTCGACGGTGGCATGCCCGCGGTGGCGGACCTCCAGGAACTGGGCCGAGCCGGCGCTGGCGAACGGGGTGTCGGTGAGGAAGACCTGGTGCCGCAGGCCCTCGTCCTGGTCGAAGAGGGACAGTTGGGCTCCGGGGTGCGGTCGCTCTCGGCGCACGATGATGCGTGTGCCGTCCGGATAGCCGGCAAGGTCGACCATGCCGGTCAGCTCGGCAACCGAGGCGCCGGCACGCAGTGTTCCGTCCTGGTCCAGGGCGGGGTGCCAGACCTGTTCGGGCAGGGCCCGGATCGCGCGGCGGACCGGCTCGGTGACCGCGTATCCGACCGAGAAGAAGGTGCGGATTCCTCGTATCCGCACGTCTCGGACGTGGGCGAGGAAGGCTTTCGCCGATCCGGCGCTGTCGGTGCGGACGAGGATGTCGGTGCCGTGCCGGTGGGTGTCGGGGATCTGCGCGAGAGCGTCGTCCAGCACCGCGATGTGATCGGCGGCGGTGTTGGCGCCGGCGTTGCCGGGCCGCAGCCGCCCGGACATGCCCTCGCCGGTGTTGGCCAGGAAACACACCAGAGGGTGGAATCCGAAGCCGCCTTTATAGGTGGGTGCGGCTTGGTCCTTCTCGGAGTGGCAGGTCACCAGCGTGGCGTCGAGGTCCAGGACCAGACCGGGCAGTTCCCGTCCGCCGGCTTTTGCCGCCGGTATGCCGCAGCGGGTCTCGGCGGCCTGCAGCCAGGCCACTTCCCGCGCCTGGGCGCGGGCCGCTCGCAGCCGAGCGAGTCCGGTCTCGTCGATGTCGGCGAGCAGCCGCCAGGCCGTCGGTGTCGAGGCGACCGGGCCGAACACCTCGCCCTGGTCCCGCAACACGGCCAGATCCGTGATGGCTTCCCCGCCATCAGCCAGCATCACCGCGAGGTCGGTGGCGATCCGGCCCGGGTCGTGGCCAGTGCCGCGTGGCCGAAGTGGTCCCAACGCGGTGGAGTGCGCGCTGGTCAGCCCGGTGGCATCGGCAAGATCAGCCAGCAGCCGTGCCCCGGCGTGACCCACCACCCCGGCACCGTCAGCAGAGACATGGAGCTTGGGACGCGAACCGATACCCTGCACGCAGAAAGTGCCTTCCGCCTGGACCGACAGAACCCCTCGACAAGGTTCATCGTCCCAGCTCAGAAGGCACTTTCGCGTTACCGCACAGAACCCGACCCCACACCAAGTGAAACGGCGAGGCTA
>NZ_JARBAE010000113.1:0-1788 GCF_033795305.1 Streptomyces sp. AK02-01A | reverse complement strand
ACCACGCTCCACCACCAAATGCCGCGCAACAAGCCCACCAAGCGTCCCAGTCGCCCCCGTCACCAAAGTCCAGCCATCACCGACATCCGCGATCGCCGGTGTTTCAGCGGGCACGGGGACGCGCTGAAGGAGCGGCACTCTCAACTCGTCGTCGTACAGGGACATTTGGCCTTCATCGCAGCCCAGAGCACGAGTCAGCGCCTCGTCCAGGGCGGCCTCGGGCGGCAGGTCCAGCAGGACAATGCGGCCGGGGTGCTCGGACTGTGCCGAGCGCAGCAGGCCCCACACCGATGCGGCAGCCAGGTCCACGCCGGCCGCGTCGCGCACGCCGGCCGTCGCACCCCGTGTCACCACGACGAGCCGGGCTCCCTCGTACCTCGCGTCGTCCAGCCACGCCTGAACCGACCCCAGCACTTCGGTCAGCACCTGGCGCACTCCCGAGGGCACGTCGTCCGCGTCGGGCGCCGCGACCGGCAACACCATTACACCCGGGACCACTTCGCCCTCGGGCACCTCGGACAGCAGCCGCCACGGCGTATCAGCCGCGGCGACCGGCGGAGCGATGGTCCACTCCTCGGCGAAGAGCGAGTCCTGGTGCGTACGGGCCGCGCCGACGAGGTCACCGGCCGAAACCGGCCGCAGCGCGAGGGATTCGACCACGGCCACCGTCGCGCCCTCGGCATCAGCGACGGCCAGGGACAGCGAGGTCTCGCCCTTCTTGACCAGCCGCACCCGGACGGACCCGGCTCCGGTCCGGTGAAGTTCCGTTCCCGTCCAGGAGAATGGCAGCGGCAGCGTGTCGTCCGTGGCGCCGCCGCCCTCGGCACGGTCGAGCAGCAGGGCGTGCAGCGACGCGTCCAGCAGCGCCGGATGGATGCCGAAGCCCTCCGCGCCGTCGGCGGCCTCCTCCGGCAACACCACCTCCGCGAACGTCACCTCACCCCGCCGCCACACCGCCCGCAGCCCCTGGAACGCCGCGCCATAGCCATACCCCTCCGCCGCCAGCCGCTCGTACAGCCCCGCCACCGGAACCCGCTCGGCGCCCTCGGGGGGCCACACCGCCAGCCCGGACGCGGCGGCGTCTGCCGACGCGGCAGGGCCCAGCAGACCCGTGGCATGACGCGTCCATTGCCGCTCCCGCGCCGGCCGGGAGTAGATGTCGACAGACCGCCGGCCCACCTCGTCCGGGGCACCGAGCAGCAGCTGAAGGTCGGTCTCGCTCTCCTCGGTCAACGCCAGGGGCGCTTCGAGGGTGAGTTCCTCGACGCGGCCGCATCCGGCGTCGTCACCGGCACGGATCGCCAGCTCGACGAGGGCGCTGCCGGGCAACAGGACATGGCCGTGAATGCTGTGGTCGCGGATCCACGGCTGGCCCCGAAGGGAGACCCGGCCGGTGAACAGCACACCCTCGTCGTCGGCCGACCGCACCAACGCGCTCAGAAGCGGGTGCCCGACGGACTCCAGGCCCAGCCCGGCGGCGTCCGATCGGACGGCCGGCGCGTCGAGCCAGAGCCGCTGCCGCTGGAAGGCGTACGTGGGCAGCGCGACCGGCCGCGTATCTCTCTCCCCGAGCAGTGCTTCCCATCGCACGGGAAGCCCCTGCACGAAGGCCGAGGCCAGCGCGGCAGTGACGCTGCGAGATTCCGGGCCGTCCTTGCGCAGGGACGGGATGAAGACCGCGTCCTCGCTTTCGACACCCGCCTGGGCCAGCGCCGTCAAAGTGGCATCCGGACCCAGCTCAATAAACGTCCCCACACCCTCACCATCGAGAGTCCGGACGGCCTGGTG
>NZ_JARBAE010000112.1:0-2137 GCF_033795305.1 Streptomyces sp. AK02-01A | reverse complement strand
GTCCCCTCCGCGCAGGGCAGCCCGGCCGCGTACCTGACGTACTGGCTGGAGAACGTCGCCGTCCACCAGCTCCGCGAGAACACCCACACCCGCTACACCGCCGTCGCCCGGCTCTACCTCATCCCTGGCCTCGGACGGAAGAAGCTCGCCAAGCTCACCGCCAAGGACGTCCGCACCTGGCTCAACCAGCTCCGCACCACCTGCCAATGCTGCGCACGCGGCATCGACGCCCGCCGCGACCAGCCCCGCTGCTGCGCCGCCGGCCAGTGCTGCCACAAACTGCTCTCCCCGCTGACGCTCACCTACATCCACTCCGTACTCAAGTCCGCCCTGGAGCACGCCGTCCGCGAAGAGGAGATCCCGCGCAACGTCGCCCGCAACGTCCGCACCAGCACCCCACGGCCCCGACGCTTCGAACCCCTCACCGCCGACGAAGCCCGCCAACTCCTCGCTGCCACGCGCGCACACCGGCTGCACGCCCTGTTCGAACTCGCCCTCCACACCGGACTCCGCAAGGCCGAACTCCTCGGCCTGCACTGGGAAGACCTCGACCTCGACGTGGGCACCGCCGCCATCCGCCGAACCTTGCAGCGCACCACCGCAGGCGAGCTCACCACACTGCCCACCAAGACGCGCGCCTCCGAGCGCCGCATCGCCCTCCCCACCCGCTGCCTCCAGTCACTGAAGCTCCACCACGAACAGCAGAAGACCGAGCGTGAGGCCGCGGGCACCGCGTGGCAGCGGGGCGAGCACGTGTTTACCACTACGCAGGGTGGACCGATCGACCCAACCAACCTCACCCGCACCTTCAACACGCTCCTCCGCAAGGCCGGCCTCCGCGCCGCATCCGCTTCCACGACCTCCGCCACTCGACGGCCACCCTCCTTCTGGAACAGGGCGTCGAACTCGTCGTGATCAAAGAACTCCTCGGCCACGCCCACATCGGCGTCACCGCCACCATCTACGCCCACGTCAGACTCCGCCTCCAACGCGACGCCATCGACCTCCTCGGCTACGTCCTTGACCATCCTTGACACACGCACGGCAACGGCGGCGGACACCCAATGGTGTCCGCCGCCGTTGCCGTCATCTACTGCCGTCAAGCCGCAGAACGGCCCATGTGGGCGACTCAGCCAGGGCTCGGGTGATCCGCGTCGGGTTCTTTGCCTCTTGGACTGGAGGAGATATGACGCACCTCCCGCAGTGAATCCTTTATTGCCGTCGGCGCCAAGGCGACAATTTCCACCGCGCGCGCACGATCTCTCGAGTGCGCGGGGCGGCGCAGCGCCCACCGCAAGACAGCTACGACGTCAGGCAACCGCCAAAACTCCGCCAGTCCCACACCTTCTTCATCGTCTCGCGCCAGTCGCCACGCGGCCAGCGCGATCACCACATCAACGACAGAATTTGCCAGTTCAATGTCACGGGGACGGGAACTCAGGCGAAGCCTGCCACCGCCGGCTTTCCCAAGGACCACACAGGTCAGCCGCTCACCTTTAGACGGCCAGCAGACTCGCGGGGTGAAATCCTCGTCCGATATGGCGGACTCATCCACGTAGCCAGGGATGTTGCCCGCAATGGTATGAACCGTCAGGCCGTAGTGCTGGTGACTCGCGATTCGACATTCAACGAGCGAATAGTCTCGCACACTCGAAATGTCCATCATTGCTCTCCAGGATTCCATGGAGCGCGCGGGAATGAATTGAACTTGTCGAACAAGTGCCTCGGGATGGCATATTCAACCGCTCCTTCGTTGAGAAAATCTTCCATCGGCTCGATGTCGTTCTCCCTCAACCATCGGGACGGAACAGTCACCCGGAATCCCTGACCGTGCGTGTCACGATGTTGAGACGCATAGTCTTCGACTCGCTGCCTGTTTCCAAAGTATGCAGACCCATCGAGCCCCTCGTCCAAATCAAGCGGATGATTCTCGGGAAGGACTCCGTTGCGGAGTTCGCTCGTGCCTCGGTCTCTGGGCGATACACGATAGAGATCGACGGTATCGCAGTTGTGAACCAGGACCGGTGTGGCCCCTGCCAGCACATAGTACGTGTGGAGGTCACTGACGGTGAGGTTGTGGACCGTTTCGTCGGGGGCCGTCCAGTGTTCGACCGCTGTGATCTGGACGCGGGTGCCG
>NZ_JARBAE010000111.1:0-2322 GCF_033795305.1 Streptomyces sp. AK02-01A | reverse complement strand
CACCGGCGATGAGCTGTACGAGCAGACCATCCGCGCCATACTCCGTGCCGAATTTGGCGTATGGCAGTAAGGTCCTCGTGCGTCGCAGCCGCTCCAGCACCAGCACGACATAACTTCCGTACCCCTGACGGCAGTAGCGACGGCAACACCTGCGGATTCCCCCGTACAACCACGGACACCAGCGGAACCCGAAACCGGCGCTGATCTGCGAATACGCAGATAGAGAGGGGTCGCGTAGCACACGTACTATGTACTCGCAGGCACGACTCCGGTACTCGTCCACAATTGCGGTGGCGGCACGCCTGTCTATCGCGGAGTTTCGGAAGTTAGTGGCGAGACTGGCGGCCCCAACCCTGCCTTCGATGATGCCGTGGAAGGAATTACAAGGCCGCGCGGTGGAGACTCAACGCCTGAGATGCATCATCTCGGTAGGGCTGATAGTGACTACACAAGCTGGACTACTAGTCCCGCCGCTGCTATTCGGGCAGCTACTAAAGGTGGCGGCAGCGGGGTCGTAATTAGGGGCACTATTCCCGGCGGGCGTACCCACGTTCATGTAAACGATCAGTCGTGGGCGGAGTATGACCTTCGTGGCGAGGCCGAAGTAATCATTTAAGGGGTCGTGCGACGCCAAGCTAGGGCGGCATGGCCCGGCGCGCGACTAGAAGATCTCGGGTTCGGATAAACAAGCTCTGGTGGGCGGTACCTGCGGGTGCCGCCCACCAGCTTTCTCAATGGAGTCATCTTGGCAAGTGTGCGAGAAGTGTCCACTTTGAAGATTGCTGAGTTGCTTCAAAGGGCCCAATGTCAGTCGTTGGTCTTGCTGCCGCCTTCCGTTGTGCCGGAGATCCTTGAAGGGGCATCCAAATTGATCCGCGTTGGAGTTGGGCCGAGGTCCACACTTCGAGGCACGTATCGAGACCGGTATTCCACGCTGGATGAGTTCCGGAATAATAGATTTGGATGGCAGGACTTCTTTGCAGTTCTCGATGAGGATGGCCCCCCGGTTGGCCTATTTTCCGTCCGGGGGGGCGGGTGGAGTTTGATCGCTCTTACCGACGAAAGTGTTGGGGGTGTTCTCGCGGCTTTGGTGGCGCCACCCCAGTCCTTTGAATGGCCGAAGGGTGCGGAACGTTGACAGGCTCCAGTCCCTCTGACGGCAACGTCAGCGGACGACCGCTGTGGTGGGTGGGCCCGCGGGGCTGTCGCCGGTCGGTCTGAGGGCATCGCCCAGGGCGTTGATGGCTTGGTGTTGGAGGCGGAGTCGGACGTGGGCGTAGACGGTGGCGGTGACGCCGATGTGGGCGTGGCCGAGGAGTTCCTTGATCACGATGAGTTCGATGCCCTGCTCCAGGAGGAGGGTGGCGGTTGAGTGCCTGAGGTCGTGGAGGCGGAGGCGGCGGAGGCCGGCCTTGCGGAGGAGCGTGAGGAAGGTGCGGGTGAGGTTGGTTGGGTCGATCGGTCGGCCCTGCACCGTGGTGAACACGTGCCTGTCGTGCAGCCACGTCGTGCCCGCGGCCTCGCGCTCGCGCTGCTGCTGTTCGTGGTGGAGCTTCAGCGACTGAACGCAGCGTGCGGGGAGGGCGATGCGGCGCTCGGAGGCCCGTGTCTTGGTGGGCAGCGTGGTGAGTCCGCCGGTGCTGGTGCGCTGAAGGGTGCGGCGGATGGCGGCGGTGCCTGCGTCGAGGTCGAGGTCTGTCCAGTGCGGGCCGAGGAGTTCGCCCTTGCGGAGTCCGGTGTGGAGGGCGAGTTCGAACAGGGCGTGCAGCCGGTGGTTTTGGGCGGTGGTGAGGAGTCGGCGGGCTTCGTCGGTGGTGAGGGGTTCGATGCGTCGGGGCCGGGGTGTGCCGGTGCGGACGTTGCGGGCGACGTTGCGCGGGATCTCTTCCTCGCGGGGGCGTGTTCCAGGGCGGACTTGAGTACGGAGTGGATGTAGGTGAGCGTCAGCGGGGAGAGCAGTTTGTGGCAGCACTGGCTGGCGGCGTGGCAGCGGGGCTGGTCGCGGCGGGCGTCGATGCGGCGCGTGCAGCATTGGCAGGTGGTGCGGAGATGGTTGAGCCAGGTGCGGATGGCCTTGGCGGTGAGCTTGGTGAGCTTCTTCCTGCCCAGGCCGGGGACGAGGGGCTGGAGGGCGCAGGTCGTGTATCGCGTGTAGGTGTTCGCGTGGAGCTGGTGAACGGTGACGTTCTCCAGCCAGTACGTCAGATACGCAGCCTGCCCTGTGCGGAGGGGACGGGAATGCCTCGGTTGCTGGTGGCGATGTTCTCGGTGGGTTTGGCGAGGGCTTCCGTGCGGGTGGTGCCGTAGACATGGATGCGCTTG
>NZ_JARBAE010000110.1:0-2391 GCF_033795305.1 Streptomyces sp. AK02-01A | reverse complement strand
GTGCGCCAGTGCGCCGGCGGCGGGGCGGGCGGGATCAGGTCGGGCAGCGCCAGTCTTGCGATGTCGGTGTAGTCGGCGGAGTCGAGTTCGCGGTCGGCTTGGGCGGCCGTGACGGCTCCCAGCCGCTGGGCGGGCTCGGCGCTGGTGGTGGGGGCGAACCGCTGGCGGCGCAGCCGTTCGGCGGCCTTGGCGTCGGCGCGCAGGCGCCGGGCGCGTTCCGTACGTGCCTCGCGCAGCGCCTGCAGTTGCTCGGGGGTGGCTGCGTCCGCGAGGTGTGCGGGGCCAAGGTGGCGGCCGCGGCTATCGCATACTTCGATCTCGTGGTCGTGGTGGGGCATGTAGCGCACGCGGACCTGGCGGCCTGCCTGGCCGGTCATCCACGCCGCGGTGTAGGTGCGGCCGCGCCATTGCACGCCGTGGCTGGTCAGCTTCCGGGGCTGGCCGTCGTCCTCGAGGGTGAAGGCCCACAGGTCGGCTGCGGGGATGTCGGTGACAGGGGTCGGATCGGCCTGCCACGCCTCCAGCGGTGTACGGCCCGACAGGGCTTTCGGGTGGTGCGCGGTGTTCCACCAGTTCGTCCACGCCAGGACCTCTGTGGTGAAGTCCTGGAACGACAGGGCGGGCGCCGGCCCTTTGAAACCGGCGGTGCGCCCACGTCGGCCGGGACGGGGGCGTGCAGAGGAGCTGGCGGTGTAGCCGGGCAGGGCGGCGAACAGCATCCGGTCCGCGGCCCGGTTGAGGTTCTCCACCGTGCCTTTCAGGTGCGGGCTGTAGGCGGGCAGGTCCTTGACCGTCACGCCCATCGCGCCGAGCGCGGTGGTGACGGCGGCGGACAGGAAGTCCTTGCCCCGGTCCACCCTCACCAGCTCCGGCACTCCCCCGGCCGGGCCGTAGGGCTCCTCCCGCACCACGGCTGCGCGCAGGGCGGCCAGTACCGACGCGCGGGAGGGGTGGCCCGGAGTGACGGCGGTGCCGGTGATGACCTTGGTGGCGGTGTCGATGAACCAGGTGATCCACGGGCGCACCAGGTCGCCGTCGGCGTCGACCAGGAGTGGGGCCTGGACGTGGTCGGTCTCCCAGGCGTGGTTGCGCCAGAACGCCGGCCGCTTGCCGAACACGTCATGGGCACGTGCCGCTTCCGGCCCGAGGGCGAGACCGGCACGCTCTCCCGCCGTCAGGTCACGGCGCAGCGCGCGCAGGAACGTCGACAGGGACGGGACCGGATCCAGCAGCGGCACCTGCGACATGGCCGCCCCGCCCGGAACGACCACCGGGTCCGGCTGCTCGGTGGCGCCGGACGCTTGCGCGCCTACTCCTGCGGGCACAGCCGCCGCGCGCGCCACGAGCTGGCGGTGGACCGCGGAGGCGTTGCCGTGCCAGTACGCCAGCAGCACCCGGATCTCTGCGGTGATCTCGAAGCGGTCGGTATGGCGGGCGCCGGGGTGCGCGGCTGCCGCCGGGCTCTGGGTGGCCTCGGCCAACCATCGCCATACCGTGCGCTCCGATACCCCAGGCACTCTCCCGCCAGCCGCACGTGCTGCCGCGAGAGACCGTCCCGGGCCCGCAGCGCCAGCAGACGGCGCACCGCGGGCGCCCGTAGCGCGACCAGTGGCTGCTCCCCGAGCACGCCGGCCGGACCCCCCGGCGCCGGCAGCGCGTGCCCGCCTGCACCGTGACCGACTTGGGTGTCCTGCGGTCTGCTGTCCGTCATCGCGTCCTTCTCTTCGTCGAGCGGGGTGAGGCTCTGCCGTCGGGCCCGGTGTGTCGCGGGCACGGTGGGAAGGGCCGGCCGTCACGGGTACGGGCCGAGGCGGGCGCAGGCCTGGTCGATCGCGTCCCGTCCCACCCGTATGCCGGGGTCACGGCCCCGGGCGGCGCAGACATGCGAGGTGATCTTCGCCCAGGTACGGAAGTTGCCGCGAGCGGTCTGCTCGTCCGCGGCCACCAGGTCGGCCGGGTCGGCGTCCTCCCACACCGGGTGGAACAAGCCCAGCGGTCCCCTGTGTCGAGACGGCTGACCTGGTGCCAGGTCAGGACCCGGGAGCGCATGGCCGCTGCCCGGGCCAGCGCCCGCTCGCTGCCTGCCCCGCACAGCACCAGGGCGGCCGCGCAGCCCGGCGCGTCCCACAGCTGCCGCAGGTAGTCCAGCACCGGCGGCGACAGGCGCTGCGCGTCGTCGAGGAACAGCACCCCCGGCTCGGCCAGCGCCTCCGCCAGAGCCTGGTCGGCCGGCCCGGCGCGGTGGGTCAGCGACCCCGACGGCAGCCCCAGCGCCTCGCACAAAGCGGCCCGCACCTGCGGCAGGCCGGGCCTGACCCCCACCACCACCCGCCACACCGGCACCCGTCCCGGCAGCAGGTGCAGCGCCTGCTGCCGGGACGGGTGCCGGTG
>NZ_JARBAE010000010.1:0-182715 GCF_033795305.1 Streptomyces sp. AK02-01A | reverse complement strand
CCGACAAAGACATCCAGGCCGGCGGGCGGGAGATTGCCGCGGGAGGCGTGCACCTTGCCCATGGAGTCCTCGACGCTGACGATCTGCCGGCCGCCGGCCTGGATGTCTTTGTCGGTGCGGCCGAGGGTGGGGAGGATCAGCGCGCGGGTTCCGGTGACGGCGTGGGAGCGGTTGAGTTTGGTGGAGACGTGCACGGTGAGGCGGGCGCGGCGCATCGCGGCTTCGGTGACGTGCGTGTCGGGGGTGGCGGCGACGAAGTTGCCGCCCATCGCGAAGAAGACCTTGGCTTCGCCGTCGCGCAGTGCCTCGATGGAGCGGACGACGTCGTAGCCGTGGTGGCGTGGTGAGGTGATGCCGAATTCGCGGTCGAGCGCGTCGAGGAAGGCGGGCGCGGGCCGTTCGAATATGCCCATGGTGCGGTCGCCCTGCACGTTGGAGTGGCCGCGTACGGGGCAGACGCCGGCGCCGGGTCGGCCTATGTTGCCGCGCAGCAGGAGGAAGTTGACGACTTCGCGGATGGTGGGTACGGAGTGTTTGTGCTGGGTGAGGCCCATGGCCCAGCAGACGATGGTGCGCTGTGAGGCGAGGACCATGGAGAGGGCCTGTTCGATCTCGGTGCGCTCCAGGCCGGTGGCGGCCAGTGTCTCGTCCCAGTCGGCGGCGTGTGCGGCGGCGGTGAATTCCTCGTAGCCGTGGGTGTGTTCGCTGACGAAGGCTTCGTCGACGGCGCCCGGCGTCTCGATGATCAGTTTGTTGAGCAGGCGGAAGAGTGCCTGGTCGCCGCCGATTCTGATCTGGAGGAAGAGGTCGTTGAGGGCGGCGCCCTTGAGCAGGCCCTGCGGGGTCTGCGGGTTCTTGAACCGTTCGAGGCCGGCTTCGGGCAGCGGGTTCACCGAGATGATCTTCGCGCCGGCCGTCTTGGCCTTTTCGAGGGCGGAGAGCATGCGCGGGTGGTTGGTGCCCGGGTTCTGGCCGGCCACGATGATCAGGTCGGCCTGGTGGAGGTCTTCCAGGGAGACGCTGCCCTTGCCGATGCCGATGGTCTCCATGAGCGCGGAGCCGGACGATTCGTGGCACATGTTGGAGCAGTCGGGCAGGTTGTTCGTGCCGAATTCCCTGGCGAAGAGCTGGAGGAGGAACGCGGCTTCGTTGCTGGTCCGGCCCGAGGTGTAGAAGAGGGCCTCGTCGGGCGAGCCGAGCGCGGTGAGCTCTTCCGCGATGATCGCGAAGGCCCGTTCCCAGGTGACGGGCGTGTAGTGGTCCGGGGCCGCCGCTCCGGGGCTCCGGTCCAGCAGCATCGGCTGGGTGATCCGGCCCTGCTGTCCCAGCCAGTAGCCGCTGCGGCCGGCGAGGTCGGAGACGGGGTGGGCGGCGAAGAAGTCGGGGGTGACGCGGCGCAGTGTCGCTTCTTCCGCGACGGCCTTCGCGCCGTTCTCGCAGAATTCCGCCGTGTGCCGGTGGTCGCCTTCGGGCCAGGCGCAGCCCGGGCAGTCGAAGCCGTCCTTCTGGTTGACCTTGAGCAGGGTCCGCGCGGTGCGGCCGACGCCCATCTGCTGCTGCGCGATGCGGAGCGTGTGCGCGATGGCGGGCAGTCCCGCGGCGGCGTGCTTGGGGGCCGCGACCTGGGGCGCGTCCTGGACCGGATCACCTGTGGGCGGTTTGCTGGCCATGGCGCGCTCCCTTGGACCTGTGTCTGTCGTGTACGTCATCGATCCTGCCACGGGCCGCCGGCGATCGGCGGAGGAGGTCGGGCCGGTCGGGATTGTCGGTGGGGCGTGGCAGGATCGGGGACGTGGCTGAGACAGCATCGAAGAAGACCGCAGACAACCGTCCTCGCCTGCTCCTCATGGACGGGCACTCCTTGGCGTACCGGGCGTTCTTCGCGCTGCCGGCGGAGAATTTCACCACCGCGACCGGGCAGCCGACGAACGCCATCTACGGCTTCGCGTCGATGCTGGCGAACACGCTGCGTGATGAGTCGCCCACGCATTTCGCTGTGGCTTTCGATGTGTCCAGAAAGACATGGCGTGCGGAGGAGTTCCCGGAGTACAAGGCGAACCGCTCGAAGACGCCGGACGAGTTCAAGGGTCAGGTCGAGCTGATCGGTGAGCTGCTGGACGCGATGCGCGCGGACCGGTTCGCGATCGAGGGTTTCGAGGCGGACGACATCATCGCGACGCTGGCGACGCAGGCTGAGGCCGCGGGTTTCGAGGTGCTGATCGTCACGGGTGACCGGGATTCGTTCCAGTTGGTCAGTGAGCACACGACGGTGCTGTATCCGACGAAGGGTGTCTCGGAGCTGACTCGTTTCACTCCGGAGAAGGTCCTGGAGAAGTACGGGCTGTCGCCTCGGCAGTATCCGGATTTCGCGGCCCTGCGCGGAGATCCTTCCGACAATCTTCCCGGCATTCCGGGTGTCGGTGAGAAGACCGCCGCGAAGTGGATCAACCAGTTCGGTTCGTTCGACGAGCTGGTGGCGCGCGCCGACGAGGTGAAGGGCAAGGCGGGGCAGAATTTCCGTGATCATCTGGAGTCGGTCAGGCTGAACCGCCGGCTCACGGAGATGGTGCGGGACGTGTCGCTGCCCAAGACCGCGGAGGAGCTGGCGCGCGCGCCGTACGACCGTACGGCGGTGAAGGGCGTGCTGGACGTGCTGGAGATCCGTAACCCGAGTCTGCGTGAGCGGCTGCTGGCGGTGGATCCGGGCGCGGTCGAGGAGGAGGGACCGGCGCCGGCCGCCGGTGTCGAGCTGGACGGCTCGGTGCTGGGTTCCGGGGAGCTGGCGCCGTGGCTGGCGGTCCATGGCGATGAGCCGCTCGGTGTGGCCACGGTCGACACGTGGGCGCTGGGCACCGGGAATGTGAGTGAGGTGGCGCTCGCCGCGGCGGATGGCGCGGCGGCCTGGTTCGACACGACTGAGCTGGACGAGGCCGACGAGCGGGCCTTCGTGTCGTGGCTCGGTGACGAGGGCCGGCCCAAGGTGATGCACAACGCGAAGGGCGTGATGCGGGTCGCGCCGGAGCACGGCTGGCGGGTCGGCGGGGTCACCATGGACACGGCTCTGGCCGCCTATCTGGTCAAGCCGGGCCGGCGTTCCTTCGCGCTGGACGCGCTCGCCGTCGAATATCTGGGCCGGGAGCTGGCACCGGCGGCCGCCGCCGACGGACAGCTCGCGTTCGGTACGGACGAGCAGGCCGAGGCCGAGGCGCTGATGTCGCAGGCCCGCGCCGTTCTCGACCTGGGCGAGGCGTTCGCCGAGCGGCTGGGCGAGGTCGGAGCCACCGATCTGCTCCATGGCGTGGAGCTGCCGACGTCCGCGCTGCTGGCCCGGATGGAGCGCCATGGCATCGCCGCCGACCGGTCGCATCTGGAGGCGATGGAGCAGCAGTTCGCGGGCGCGGTGCAGCAGGCCGTGAAGGAGGCGCACGCCGCGGTCGGCCATGAGTTCAACCTCGGCTCGCCCAAGCAGCTCCAGGAAGTCCTCTTCGGTGAGCTGGGTCTGCCCAAGACCAAGAAGACGAAGACCGGTTATACGACGGACGCCGACGCGCTGGCCTGGCTCGCCGCCCAGACCGAGCATGAGCTGCCGGTCATCATGCTGCGCCACCGTGAGCAGGCGAAGCTGCGGGTGACGGTCGAGGGCCTGATCAAGACGATCGGCGCGGACGGCCGTATCCACACCACCTTCAACCAGACGGTGGCGGCGACCGGCCGGCTCTCGTCGACCGATCCCAATCTGCAGAACATCCCGGTGCGCACCGACGAGGGCCGGGCGATCCGCCGGGGCTTTGTGGTCGGCGAGGGATACGAGTCGCTGATGACGGCGGACTACAGCCAGATCGAGCTGCGGGTGATGGCTCATCTGTCGGAGGACGCGGGGCTGATCGAGGCGTTCACGTCCGGCGAGGATCTGCACACCACGGTCGCGTCGCAGGTGTTCGGTGTGGAGAAGTCCGCGGTCGATCCGGAGATGCGCCGCAAGATCAAGGCGATGTCGTACGGACTGGCCTATGGCCTCTCGGCGTTCGGCCTCTCCCAGCAGCTCAACATCGACGCGGCTGAGGCGCGCGGGCTGATGGAGACGTTCTTCGAGCGTTTCGGAGGTGTGCGGGACTATCTGCGGCGGGCGGTCGTGGAGGCCAGGGCCACGGGTTATACGGAGACGATGCTGGGCCGCCGCCGCTATCTGCCGGACCTCAACAGTGACAACCGTCAGCGGCGTGAGATGGCGGAGCGGATGGCGCTCAACGCGCCCATCCAGGGGACGGCGGCGGACATCGTCAAGGTCGCCATGCTCCAGGTGGACCGTGCGATGACACAGGCCGGTCTGACCTCGCGGATGCTCCTCCAGGTCCATGACGAAATCGTGCTGGAGATCGCGCCGGGCGAGCGTGAGGCCGTGGAGGAGCTGCTGCGCCGTGAGATGTCCGCCGCGGTCGAGCTGCGCGCGCCGCTGGACGTATCGGTGGGCGTGGGCGCGGACTGGGAGTCGGCGGCGCACTGACCGGCGGTGCCCGGGCCGCCGGCCGTACGCGCTGATCCGCTCATGCCGGCCGTTCGCACCGATCCGCTCACACGGGTCGGTGCGAACGCGGCCCGGTGGAATGGCGGACCCGGAGGCGGCCAGGCGACCCGGAGGTGGCGAACTGGTGAAAACCGGTCACCGACCGGTGTGCTGGAGCCAGGAGTTGACGTAGGGTCGCCTGAGTCCTCGCGCGGGGAGCGCGAACAGCCAGCTCAGGGGAGGGACCAGACGTATGGCAGCGCAATTCGGCCGCCGACTGCGCAGAGGGGCGACCACCACAGCGGTGGCCGCGGCCGCGATCGCGGCGCTCTCCGCCTCACAGGCGCCCGGCGCCATCCCCACCGGTGGCGGCACCGGTCAGGCGGCGGATGTGACACCGCCTCCCGGCACGCCGGTCACCGGCAACTCCCCGTACTACACGGAGCTTCCGCCGCTCACCACACCCGACAAACCGGACTCTTCGATCGATCTGCCGGCCACGGGTCCGGCCGAGGCCGGCATACCGGCGTCGGTCCTGGCGGCCTACAAGCAGGCTGAGCAGAGACTCGCGGAGGACAAGCCCGGCTGCAATCTGCCGTGGCAACTGCTCGCCGCCATCGGGAAAGTGGAGTCCGGTCAGGCGCGCGGCGGCCGGGTGGACGCCCAGGGCACCACGCTCGCGCCGATCCTCGGGCCGGTCCTCAACGGCGTCGGTTTCGCCAATATCTCCGACACCGACCACGGCCAGTACGACGGTGACACGACGCACGACCGCGCGGTCGGTCCGATGCAGTTCATCCCGGCGACATGGGAGACCTGGGGCCAGGACGCCAACGGCGACGGCACCAGGGACCCCAACAACATCTTCGACGCGGCGCTGGCGGCCGGCCACTATCTCTGCGCCGGCGGCCGTGATCTCTCCGTCGAGGCCGATCTCCACAAGTCGATCCTCGGCTACAACCACTCGCAGGAATACCTGAACACGGTCCTGACCTGGTTGGAGTACTACCGCAAGGGCACGCACGAGGTGCCGGACGGCACCGGAGTGCTTCCCGTGGGCAACGGCCCGGCCGGCCCTTCCTCCACGCCGGACCCGAGCCCCAGCTCCACTCCGTCGAAGCCCGGCGGCTCGCCCGGCCCCAAGCCCTCGGAACCCAAGCCCGGCGACTCCGGCAGTCCGGCCCCGTCCAAGCCCGGCGGCCCGGCCTCGCCTCCTCCGGGCGAGAGCGACGGACCCGGCACGCCGACTCCCAGCCCGATCGTCAAGCGGATCGAGAAGACGGTCACCGGCACGCTGACCGCCGTCGCCGGCGATGTCTTCGCCGAGCGGGCCGCGGTACGCGCCGAGGACGCGGCCGGCAGGCCCGTCGCCGGAGTGCCGGTGCTGTTCCGGATCGCCGGTGACACGGACGCGCGCTTCGCCGGAGGCGGGTCCGAGGTGACCGTCACCACCGGCGCGGACGGCAGGGCCACGGCCCCGGCCGTCCGGGCGGGCGAGGTCACCGGCGACTTCACCGTACGGGCCACCGTCGCCGTCCGGGATGTCGCCGGCGTCGAGTACACCGCGACGGTGACGGCCCGTCAGGCGGACGGTCTCGTCAGGACCACCGACACGGAGCTGACGGCCGCGCCAGGCGCAGAGTTCGCCGGCTCGGTCGGGGTCAGGGCGACCTTCAAGGGCGCGGCCGCGGCGGGTGTGGCGGTCACCGCCGCCCTGATCACATCCGAGGGCGACGCCACCACGCCGGGCCAGGGCCCCTACTTCAAGGACGCGGACGGCAACCCGGTCCGGGCACTGCGCGGCCTCACGACGGACGCCAACGGCATCCTCCAGCTCCCGGCGCTCTTCGCGGACGACACGACGGGCACGTTCCTGCTCCGTCTCGAAGCGGCGGGTGGCGCGACCCTGACGATCGAACTCAAGGTCGCCTGACCCTCGTACCGCGCGGCCCGCCGCCCTCCGTCCACCGGACGGAGGGCGGCGCCGTGATCAGCCCCGGCGGACAGCCGCCGGTACGGGCCGGCTCACCGCCGGGCATTGAGGCGGCGTGTCGCGACCGCCGTCGACGGATCCTCGGGCCATGGATGGCGCGGATACCGGCCACGCAGCTCCGCCCGTACGGCCCGGTATCCGTCCTGCCAGAAGGACGCCAGATCCGCCGTCACCGCCGCGGGCCGTCCGGCCGGAGAGAGCAGATGCACCAGCACCGGCACCCCCGCGACCCGCGGTGTCTCCCGCAGCCCGAACAACTCCTGGAGCTTCACCGCCAGTACCGGCTGCGCCCCGCCGTACTCCACCCGCACCCGCGACCCGCTCGGCACCTCGATCCGCTCCGGCGCCAGCTCGTCGAGGCGTGACGCCTCGCCGGTCGCCCAGGGCAGCAGCCGCCGCAGCGCCTGGCCCGCGTCGAGCCGCTCCAGATCCGACCGGCGCCGGGCCCTGGACAGCTCGGGCTCCAGCCACTCGTCGGCGCGGTCGAGCAGCGCCGCGTCCGAGACATCCGGCCAGCCGCCGCCCAACTCCCGGTGCAGAAAGCCGAGCCGCTCCCGCAGATCCCGCGCGTCCCGGGTCCAGCGCAGCAGCCCGAGCCCCTCCTGCCGCAGTCCGTCCAGCAGCGCCGCGCGCACCAGCCCGGAGCCCGGCGACCGCAGCGCGCGTACGGACAACTCCACCGCGCCCAGCCGCTCCGCCTCCCGGGCGACGACATCGCCGTCCTCCCAGCGCACCTCCTCGCCAGCCGTGCGCAGATGGCCCGCCGCGGACCGTGCCGTGCCCTCGTCGATGACCGCGGCGAGCCGGACCCGCGCGGCGGCGGCCGTGGCCGGCCGGTCCGCGACCGCCACCGCCAGCCAGGGCGCGCCGCGCAGCCCCGATCCGTCGGCGAGCTCGCTCCCGGTGCCCGACACCATGAGATAGGTTCCCTCGGCGCGGGCCCGCGCCACCCGCTCCGGAAAGGCGAGCGCCGCGACAAGCCCGGCGACCGCGTCGTCCGTCGCGTCCGGCTCCCGGCCCGCCGTGTCCCGGCCCGCGGCCGAGGCCAGCCGCCGGGCCTCCTGGCGCCAGCGCGCCGCGTAGGCGTCCCCGCCCCGGCGGGCCGTACGCCAGGCCGCGGCCAGATCGTCCCCGTACGACCTCGGCGGCTCCTCGCTCAGCAGCGCGACCACCTCGGCCGCGCGACGCGTTCCCACCCGCCCGGCGCCGTCGAGGAGGGCCCGCGCCAGCCGGGGATGCAGGCCGAGCCGCGCCATGCGTACGCCGCGCTCCGTCACCCGGCCGCCGCCGTCCGGTCCTGTCGCGCCCACCACCGCGCCGATCGCGGTCAGCACCGAGCGCGCCGCCGCCAGCGCGCCCGCCGGAGGCGGATCCAGCAGCGCCAGTCCGCTCGCGTCCGGATCGCCCCAGCACGCGGCCTGCAGAGCGAAGGCCGCCAGATCCGCGACCTTGATCTCCGGAGAAGGGAAGCGGACCAGCCGGGTGTCCTCGGCCTCCGTCCAGCAGCGGTAGACGGTGCCGGGTGCCTCGCGCCCGGCCCGCCCGGCCCGCTGCCGGGCGCCCGCCTGCGACACCCGTACCGTCGTCAGCGCGCTCAGCCCGCGCGCGTGATCGGTCCGTGGTTCACGCGCGAGCCCCGCGTCCACGACGATCCGTACGCCCGGCACCGTGAGGCTCGACTCGGCGACCGCCGTGGCCAGCACGACCCGGCGGCCGTCCGTGGAACCGGCCAGCACCGCGTCCTGCACCGCCGCCGGCGCCCGACCGTGCACCTGGAGCACCTCGGCGCCGGTCTCGCCCAACTGGCCCGCCACCCGGGCGATTTCGCCCACGCCGGGCAGGAAACACAGCACATCGCCGTCCCGTTCGGCCAGCGCCCGCCGCACCACCGACGCCACATGCGTCAGCAGTGCCGGGTCGACCCGCATCCCGTGCGGCGGACGTACCGGCTTCGCGGGCGGCGCCCAGACCACCTCCACCGGATACGAGACGCCTCGCGCCTCCACCACCGGCGCGTCTCCCAGCAGCCGCGCCCACCCGGCCGCGTCGGTCGTGGCGGACGCCGCCACCAGCCGCAGCTCGGGACGGAGAGCCGCCCGTACGTCCAGCAGGAACGCCGCCACCGTGTCCGCGTCGAGATGCCGCTCATGACACTCGTCGAGGATCACCACATCGACCCCGGCCAGCTCCTGATCACGCTGGAGCCGCTGGAGCAGCACACCGGTGGTCACCACCTCCACCACCGTGTCGCGGCCCACCACCCGCTCCCCGCGCACGGTGAAACCGACCCGCTCGCCGACCCGCTCACCGAGCAGCCAGGCCATCCGGCGGGCCGCGGCGCGCGCCGCGATCCGCCGCGGCTCGGCGACGACCACCCGCCGTACGGGACCGTCGCCGAGCAGCCCGGCCAGCGCCAGCGGCACCAGCGTCGTCTTGCCCGTCCCGGGCGGTGCGCACAGCACCGCGCAGCCGTGCCCGTCGAGGGCCCGTTCCAGCGCGGGGAGGGCGGGACGGACGGGCAGGCTGCCGAGGATGTCGTCGCGGATCACCCGCCCAGTCTCGTACGCGGCGCGCCGGCTCGGGTACGCGAGCGGGATCTCAGTCCCGTACGCAGACGAAGATCGCCGTGCCCGGGATCAGAGCGCCGCGCAGCGGAGACCAGCCGCCCCACTGCTGGGTGTTCCAGGCCGGCCATTCCGGCTCCACCAGATCGACCAGCCGGAAGCCGCCCGCCACCACGTCCCGCACCCGGTCGCCGACCGTCCTGTGGTGCTCCACATAGACCGCGCGTCCCTGCTCGTCCTGTTCGACGTAGGGGGTGCGGTCGAAGTAGGAGGAGGCCACCGACAGGCCCTCGGGGCCCGGTTCGTCCGGGAACGCCCAGCGGATCGGATGGGTGGCGGAGAAGATCCACCGGCCGCCGGGCCGCAGCACCCGGCGTATCTCGCGGAACACCTTCACCGGGTCCGCGACGAAGGGGATCGCGCCGTACGCGGAACACGCCAGGTCGAACGAGCCGTCCCGGAACGGCAGCGTTCCGGCGTCCGCCTCCACCAGCGGGAACGTCCGGGAGCGCCCTTCGGCGATGCGCAGCGCGTGCTGGAGCTGGCGGTGCGAGAGGTCCAGCGCCACCGGGCGCGCGCCCTGCGCCGCCAGCCAGCGGGAGCACTGCGCGGCGCCCGCGCCGATCTCCAGGATGTCGAGGTCCCGCAGGGACTCCGGCGGTCCCAGCAGGCCGGCCTCCACCTCGTCGAGCCCCTCCGGGCCCCAGACGAATCGGTCGTCGCCGAGGAAGGTGCCGTGCTCGGTCTGGTACTCGTCCGCGTGCCGGTCCCACCAGCCGCGGTTGGCCCGGGTGCTCTCCGTGTCGCCGGTTTCGCGGCGGGTCGCTTCCGGTTCGTACTCTTGGATCATTTCGTCCGTCGTCGTAGTGTGCTGGGACCACGCGGTCGCGTGGCCGGGCCGCGTGGCCCCCTGGCCGCGTGCTCGCACGCCGGTGTGTCCATGGGACCGCGACGGGGCCCCTGTGGCCTCATCAAACGCGGATTGTGCCGGGTATGGGGCATTCCGCCCCGGGTGTGCGCCTTCGCGCATTGACCGTGCCCGGCTGCCCCCGTATGCTAAAGGTTGCGCTGCGGGCTTGCGCGCCTCAGACGTAGCAGCCGCGCTCGCATCTGTTGTGGTCCCCTCGGTTGTCGAGGCGCTTTCCCCGTAGTCCGGGGCCGGCGCTTCCTTGGCTGTCCGGCTTCTGCAGAGGCGATACGGGCTCTCGGCGTAGCAGTACCTACGACTCACTGTCCGCACCGGAGCCCTTTCCCACATGACGAGCAGCACCGAGACCACCGCCACCACCCCGCAGGTTGCGGTCAACGACATCGGTAACGAGGAAGCCTTCCTCGCCGCGATCGACGAGACGATCAAGTACTTCAACGACGGCGACATCGTCGACGGCGTCATCGTGAAGGTCGACCGGGACGAGGTCCTGCTCGACATCGGTTACAAGACCGAAGGCGTCATCCCCTCCCGCGAGCTTTCGATCAAGCACGACGTCGACCCCAATGAGGTCGTCGCCGTGGGCGATGAGATCGAGGCCCTGGTTCTCCAGAAGGAGGACAAGGAAGGCCGTCTCATCCTGTCCAAGAAGCGCGCGCAGTACGAGCGCGCCTGGGGCACGATCGAGAAGATCAAGGAAGAGGACGGCATCGTCACCGGCACCGTCATCGAGGTGGTCAAGGGTGGTCTCATCCTCGACATCGGCCTCCGTGGCTTCCTGCCGGCCTCCCTCGTCGAGATGCGCCGCGTCCGCGACCTCCAGCCCTACGTGGGCAAGGAGCTCGAAGCCAAGATCATCGAGCTGGACAAGAACCGCAACAACGTGGTCCTGTCCCGCCGTGCCTGGCTGGAGCAGACCCAGAGCGAGGTCCGTCAGACCTTCCTCACGACCCTGCAGAAGGGCCAGGTCCGCTCCGGCGTCGTCTCCTCGATCGTCAACTTCGGCGCGTTCGTGGACCTCGGTGGCGTCGACGGTCTCGTGCACGTCTCCGAGCTGTCCTGGAAGCACATCGACCACCCCTCCGAGGTTGTCGAGGTCGGCCAGGAAGTCACCGTCGAGGTTCTCGACGTCGACATGGACCGCGAGCGTGTCTCCCTGTCGCTCAAGGCGACGCAGGAAGACCCGTGGCAGCAGTTCGCCCGGACGCACCAGATCGGTCAGGTCGTCCCCGGCAAGGTCACCAAGCTCGTTCCGTTCGGTGCGTTCGTCCGCGTCGACGAGGGCATCGAGGGTCTGGTGCACATCTCCGAGCTGGCCGAGCGCCACGTGGAGATCCCGGAGCAGGTCGTCCAGGTCAACGACGAGATCTTCGTCAAGGTCATCGACATCGACCTGGAGCGCCGCCGCATCAGCCTCTCGCTGAAGCAGGCCAACGAGTCCTTCGGCAGCGACCCGGCCTCGGTCGAGTTCGACCCGACGCTCTACGGCATGGCCGCGTCCTACGACGACCAGGGCAACTACATCTACCCCGAGGGCTTCGACCCCGAGACCAACGACTGGCTCGAAGGCTTCGAGACCCAGCGCGAGGCGTGGGAGGGCCAGTACGCCGAGGCGCAGCAGCGCTTCGAGCAGCACCAGGCCCAGGTCATCAAGTCCCGCGAGGCCGACGAGGCCGCTGCCGCCGAGGGTGCTGCCGCGCCCGCCGGTGGTGGCAGTGCTCCGGCCGCCTCCGGTGGCTCGTACTCCTCGGAGTCCGCGGACAACTCCGGCGCCCTGGCGTCGGACGAGGCCCTGGCCGCCCTTCGCGAGAAGCTGGCCGGTGGTCAGAGCTGACGCTCCGACCTCGTAGATAGCTGGTCGCACGGCTGAACGTAAGGCCCGCTCCCTCCTGGGGAGCGGGCCTTACGCGTGTCGGCGGCCGTGGATCAGCGGGTGACGGGGATGTTCGTCAGGCCCCTGCCGCCGGTCACGGTGTTGCTGCCGTAGACCGTGGTGGCGCAGCTCGCGCCGTTGTTGGTGACATTGACGGCGAGCTGGTTGGCCCCGGTCGCGCCGCTCAGGTCCGACGTGTTGGAGCGGAAGACCGTGCCGCAGCCCCAGCCGGTCTGCTGGCTGTGCGTCTCGTAGCCGTTGTTGGTCGTGTTCCGGCCGGTGTTGCCCTCGACGAGCACATTGTTGCCCTTGACGTCGACCCAGGAGTCGTCGAAGTTGGCGCCCGTGAGGCCGCCGCCGTCGAAGGTGTTGCCGATGATCCGCGCGCCGGTGGTGCCTTCCTTGATGTCGACGTTCTCGCCGCCGACGTCCGGGCCGATGGTGTTGTTGAGGATCTGCGCGTTGTCGCTGCGGTCGGTGAGCGTGTTGGCGCTGCCGACGTACACGCCTTCGCCCATGCCCCGGCCGTCGTTGCCGGTGTCATAGATCCGTGAGTTCCTGAGGATGCCGTTGGCGCTGGACTCACGGAAGTGCACACCTTCCATGTCCAGGTTGTGCACGGTGACGGAGTCGATGACGACACCGTTGGCCGCGTCCGCCACGATCCCTTTCTGCGCGTCGGTGAGCGTGACGCCCTCGACGGTCCAGTACGCGGCTCCGTTGAGATGGAGGCCGTAGCCTCCGCCGCCGGTGGTGAGGACCGCGGCGGACGAGCCGGTGAGCGTGATCCGGGCAGTGGCGGTGCCGGGCGTGGTCGCCTTGAAGTTGCCTTTGTACGTGCCGTCGGCCAGCCGGATCGTGTCGCCGGGGCGCACGGTGGTGAGGGCCGTCTTGAGCTGGGCGGCGGTCGTCACCTGGATGACGGTCGCGGCGCCCGCCGGAGTGGCCGTCAGCAACGGGCCGCCGGCGCCGAGAAGCGGGACCAGCAGGGCGGGGAGCAGATTTCGGGTGCGCATGGGGGTGCCTTCCCGTCGGGGTGCTCTGAGCGGGTGGGGTGCCCTGAGCATGCCAAGGTCTGGACCAATAGCCAAGCAAAATCCGGTATTTGGGATGGGTGAGGCCGCCGGTGAGCCGGTGAGCGGAGGGCAACGTGTGGGATACACGAGTAACCGGCGGGCCGTAACAAGCCGTTGTCAGGATCCCGGCACACCTGAAGATCGGAAGGGGTACCGGGACATGAGCCATGCGCCGAACACCACCACGGGCACCAGTCGCCGAAGCTTTCTGCGCCAGGTAGGGATCACCGGAGGGGCGGGCGCGATGCTCGCCACCATGGGAGCCATGGGCCTCGCTCCCACCGCCGAGGCCGCGGGCCGTGAACCCGCGTTCCGGGCCCCGCGTACGGGTGACTTCACCCTCAAGGGCAGAGGCGCGGCCAAGGTCGTCATCGTCGGCGGCGGGATAGCCGGTCTGACCTCCGCGTACGAACTGGGCAAAGCCGGCTACGACTGTACGGTCCTGGAGGCCCGGGACCGCACCGGCGGCCGGAACTTCACGGTCCGCGGCGGTGACTCCACCGTCGATCTGTACGGCAACCGCCAGACCGCCCGCTTCAGCGACGGCCAGTACCTGAACGCCGGGCCCGCGCGGATCCCGCAGTGGATGATCACCTTGGACTACTGCCGCGAACTGGGCGTTCCCATCGAGGTCTTCACCAACAGCAACGCCAGCGCGTACATCTACAACGAGAAGGCCGGCATGACGGCCCCGGTCCGCTACCGCACCGCCAAGGCCGACACGTACGGCTATGTCTCCGAGCTGCTCGCCAAGGCCACCAGCAAGGGCGCGCTGGACGGCGAGATCAGCGCCGAGGACCAGGAACGGCTCCTCGAATTCCTCAAGAGCTTCGGTGACATCGGCAGCAAGCTCACCTACACCGGGAGCGAGCACCGCGGCTTCACCGTGGATCCGGCCGCGGCGGGCACACCGGGTGTCGAGCTCGGTTCCGTACCCTCCGTCTCCGAGGTCTTCGCCAGCGGCGTCGGCCGGTACTTCTCGTTCGAGTTCGGCTACGACCAGGCCATGCTGATGTTCCAGCCCGTCGGCGGCATGGACCGCATACCCGCGGCGCTCACCAAGGCGGTCGGCGGACACCGGATCAGGACCGGCGCGGTCGTCCAGAAGATCACGGACAAGGCGCGCGGCGTCACCGTCACCTACACGCAGGACGGCCGTACCCGCTCGATCGACGCGGACTACTGCATCGCCGCGCTGCCGCCGCACATCCTCGCGAAGACCCCGCACAATCTTGGCGCCGCCGTACAGACCGCTCTGGAGGCGGTCAGGCCCTCGTCCGCAGGCAAGATCGGCCTGGAGTACCGCAGCCGCTGGTGGGAGACCGACCACCGGATCTACGGCGGCATCACCGAGACCGACATGGACCTCAGCCACATCTGGTACCCGTCGTACGGCTTCCACGGCAGGCGCGGTCTGATCGTCGGCTACTACAACACCGGCACGAACGCCGATTCGTACGCGGCGCTGAGCCCCGCCGAGCGCGAGAAGCGCGCCGTCGCCCAGGGCGTGAAGATCCACGGCGACCGGTACCGGACCGAGCTGGCCTCCTCCTTCTCCCACCACTGGCGGCAGACCCCGCATCTGGAAGGCGCCTGGCACAGCATGTCCGGCGGTCCGGACGCGCCCGCGTACGCGCCTCTCAACCAGGCGGCGGGCCGGGTCTACTTCGCCGGTGACTATCTCTCCTACGCCGACGCCTGGCAGCATGGCGCCTTCACCTCCGCACGGAAGGTGGTGACCACGCTTCACCAGCGCGTCCTCGCCTGACCGGCCCGCCCGGTGAGCGGATCCGCTCGGCCGGCCGGCCCGGCGAATCCGCTCACCGGATCTGCTCAAAGGGGCGCGGGCGGGGAATGCCCGCGCTCCGAGGGGCGTTCTTTCGTACGAACACGAGGAGGAGCGGTAATCGTGCTTGATCCGCAAGGTTTGTACGAATGGGAGCCCAAGGGCCTCGCCGTTGTGGACGTTGCGCTCGCGCAGGAGTCCGCGGGCCTTGTCATGCTCTACCACTTGGACGGCTATATCGACGCGGGGGAGACCGGCGACCAGATCGTCGAGAGCCTGCTGGAGTCACTGCCTCACCAGGTGGTGGCGCGGTTCGACCACGACAGACTGGTGGACTACCGCGCGCGCCGCCCGCTGCTGACCTTCCGCCGTGACCGGTTCACGAGCTATGAGGTCCCGAAGCTGGAGGTGCGGCTCGTACAGGACGCCACGGGCGCGCCGTTCCTGCTGCTGTCGGGCCCCGAGCCGGACGTCGAGTGGGAGCGTTTCGCGGCGGCCGTACGCCAGATCGTCGACCGACTCGGTGTACGTCTGTCGGTCAATTTCCATGGCATCCCGATGGGCGTTCCGCATACGCGGCCCGTCGGTATCACGCCGCACGGCAACCGCACCGACCTCATGCCGGGACACCGCAGCCCCTTCGACGAGGCGCAGGTGCCCGGCAGCGCCGAGTCACTTCTGGAGTTCCGGCTGATGGAGTCGGACCATGACGTTCTCGGTGTCGCCGCGCATGTCCCGCACTATGTCGCGAGGTCCTCGTACCCGGACGCGGCGCTGACCGCGCTGGAGGCGATCACGGCCGCGACCGGTCTGGTGCTGCCGAGCGTCGCGCACTCATTGCGTACGGAGGCCCAGCGCACCCAGACCGAGATCGAGCGCCAGCTCGGCGAGGGCGACGAGGAACTCGTCGCGATGGTCCAGGGACTTGAGCATCAGTACGACGCCGTGGCGGGTGCGGAGACCCGCGGCAATCTGGTCGCCGAGCCGGCGGAACTGCCCTCGGCCGACGAGATCGGCCGCGAATTCGAGAGGTTCCTCGCGGAGCGGGAGGGCGAGGGCGGCGCGTGAGACGGTCCCGGCGGCGACTGCCGGGCGCCGGTACGGACTCGCTCCGGGACCGACTGGCGCCGGACTGGTTCTGGGACGTGTCGCGAACGTAGCGCCGTCCGCCCGGAGGGCTGGGCCCGCGGCGAGCGCCCGTGCCAGGCGTCGCGGGCGAGGCGGGACGTTCGCCAGAGGCCCTAGGCTGAGTCCATGCTGAAGCTGGGGCTTACGGGCGGAATCGGTGCGGGCAAGAGTGAGGTCTCTCGCCTGCTGACCGGTTATGGAGCGGTACTGATCGACTCCGACCGGATCGCGCGCGAGGTGGTCGAGCCGGGCACACCGGGACTGGGGGCCGTGGTGGCGGAGTTCGGTCCGCAGGTGCTGACGGCCGACGGCGGCCTGGACCGCGCCGGGCTCGGCGCGATCGTCTTCGGTGACCAGGAGCGGCTGCGCGCGCTGAACGCGATCGTGCATCCGCTGGTGCGCGCCCGCTCGGCCGAGCTGGAGGCGGCGGCCGGTCCGGACTCGGTCGTGGTGCACGATGTGCCTCTGCTCGTCGAGAACGGCATGACCGGTCTGTACGACCTGGTGGTGGTCGTGGACGCCTCTCCCGAGACCCAGCTCGACCGGCTCAGCCGGCTGCGCGGAATGCCGGAGCGGGAGGCACGCGACCGCATGGCGGCGCAGGCGAACCGTGAGCAACGCCGTGCGGCCGCGGATGTGGTCATCGACAACGACGGCCCGCTGGAGGAGCTGGAGCCTCAGGTCCGCGCGGTCTGGGAGCGGCTGGCGGAGCGCGCCGCGGCGGGTCGCTGACCTCCGGCGCCGCCGGCGAAGCGCCGTGCGATCCGGTCAAGGCCATGCCACAGCCAGACACCGTACCAGCTTGGGCGCGGCGGCCGGGCGTTACCATCGGACGAGTGGAGCTCGTCTTCGCTGCCATCACGGCCTTCGGCGGCCTGGTGGCGCTCCTCGCGGGTGGTGACAGTCTCCGCCGGGCGCGCCGCATCCTCGCGGCCGGAGAGCCCGCCGTGGCCCTGGTGAAACGCGGGCCGCCCGGCTCGGGACGTCAGGTGCTTCAGTTCGAGACGGCGGACGGCCGGGTCCTTGAGGTCGTCTCGCCGGTTACGCTCACGGCGGGATCGAGCGTTCTGCTCTCGTACGATCCCGGGGATCCACGTGAGGTGGAGCTGCCCGGCCATGGGCACAACCGTCTCGATCTGGGCTTTGTGCTGGTGGGGCTGAGCGCGGTCCTGGTCGGCGCGGTCATGGCGGCCGCCGCGCTGTGACCGGATTCCGCGGTCGTGTTCCCACCGGGCCGCTGTCCGGGAGGCCGCCGTATGGTGACGGGACACGGACAGATGTGCGGAACAGCGCCGCGTGGAAAGCGCGCACCGAGGGAAGGATGCGACCGTGCCCGAGAGCCCGGAGACCCACGTCATCGACTATCGCGCGGCCGAGCAACTGCTGGCCGCGCGGGATCCACGCGGTGCGGTGAAGCTCCTCGACTCGGTGATCGCGGCCCATCCGGAGAACACCGCCGCGCGTCTGCTGCGGGCCCGCGCGTTCTTCGCGGCGGCTCAGCTTCGCCCGGCCGAGCTGGAATTCGAGCTGGTTCTGGAGCGTGAGCCGGACAACGCCTTCGCGCATTTCGCGCTCGCCCGCACCTTTGAGCGTTCCGGCCGACCCGAACAGGCCAAGCGGCATTTCCGTCTCGCGGCGGCGCTGGACCCGAAGCCGGAGTATCTGAAGGCCGCGCGTTTCGACCCCGGCAGCCGTCCCGGCGAGGACTGATCGCGGGGAGCCGCCGGAGCGAGGACTGATCGCGCGCGGTCGCTCATCTGCCGTGCGCGCGGTGACGCGGCCCCCACATCCAGGGCCGGTCCCGGTCTCCGGACCGGTCCTTGACGGCGTCGCCGGCCCCGTCGCGGTCCGGTTCGTAGGGCGGGACGTCCCGTCCGGGCTGATAGTGCGGTCCCTGACGGATATGGCGCAGCACTATCACCAGGTCAACCAGGACGATCAGGAAGAGCACGCCGCAGGCGATCGCCCAGCCCATCCGTCCGACGAGCGCGAACGCCGTGGTGCCGAAGCCCGTCCAGATCAGCCCCCACAGTCCCAGCCAGAACCGCATCCGCAGCGGACTGCGCGCGGTCACGGGTTCGCTTCCGGTACGCATGGCTTTCGCACCTCCTGTCCCTCTTGCGTGCTTCTGACTCCTTGTGTACCCGCAGAGGTGGGAGCCGACCCGGCGCGCGGCCGAATGATGTGGAGCGGCGGCCCTGTCCGGGCCGCGCGGGAGTGTCCGGTGAGCGCTGTCCGTGCGGCCGGCGGGTGAGGGCTCCGGAGCGCCGGCGGGACCGGACGGCGGCGCCGTGGTCGTCGCGGGTCAGTGGACGACGGTGTAGCTGCGCCACGGCCCGACGCCCGGAGGGATCCCGTCGGACAGTGTGGTGGCGATGTATGTGGTCATCCTGCCGGTGCAGTCGGGCGTCGGATACAACACGACGTCGACCAGGGTGCGGTTGGTGAGCTCTACGGCTCCGGCGGGCACCAGCCGGTGGCAGCCCGTGACCAGGGGATCGGACACCTGGACACGCTGCTTCCGTGGCGTCTGGTATTCGATCGTGCCCACCGCGGTCCTGCCGAGTCCGGAACAGCCGGCGACGACGAGGCTCAGGAACGCTGTCCCGGCGGCGATGCCGAGGCGCCGGTGGTCGGTCACGGACATGGGCGCTCCTCGTCGGTGCGGAAGCTTGTGCTGGTCACACTGCCGGATCCGCGGTGGAGTGGCACCAGGTGTGCGGCCGGGCGGGCTACGGGCCGGTAGATCCTGGTCCGCGCGTATCGACTGGCGGGTCATATTGGGCATACCGTGTTATTAAAACCTCGGTCCGGCGTCAGGGGTCATGATGGTCGAGGAACTGGTCATAGCGGTCATCGTGGCGGCCTGCGCCTGTGTGCTGTACGCGCTGTCGGCGGCCCGGATCGTCAAGCAGTACGAGCGAGGTGTGGTCTTCCGCCTGGGCCGGCTGCGAGAGGGCATCCGAGGGCCCGGATTCACGGTGATCGTTCCGTTCGTGGACACACTGCGCAAGGTCAATATGCAGATCGTGACGATGCCGGTGCCGGCGCAGGACGGCATCACCCGGGACAACGTCACCGTGCGCGTGGACGCCGTGATCTATTTCAAGGTCGTGGACCCGGCGGAGGCGCTGGTGCGGGTCGAGGACTACCGGTTCGCGGTGTCGCAGATGGCCCAGACATCGCTGCGGTCGATCATCGGAAAGAGCGACCTCGACGATCTGCTGTCGAACCGGGAGAAGCTGAACCAGGGCCTGGAGCTCATGATCGACAGTCCCGCGATCGGCTGGGGTGTACAGATCGACCGGGTGGAGATCAAGGACGTGTCGCTGCCGGAGACCATGAAGCGGTCGATGGCGCGGCAGGCCGAGGCGGACCGGGAGCGCCGTGCGCGGATCATCAACGCGGACGCGGAGCTGCAGGCGTCGAAGAAGCTGGCGGAGGCCGCCAAGGAGATGTCCGGGCAGCCGGCGGCGCTTCAACTGCGGCTGTTGCAGACGGTGGTGGCCGTCGCGGCGGAGAAGAACTCCACCCTGGTCCTTCCCTTCCCCGTCGAGCTCCTCCGCTTTCTCGAACGCGCCACACCGGGCGAGGCCGTCCAGGCCGTGCGGGCCGTGTCGGGAGCCGCGCAGGCGGCGCCGACGGCGGACACGGCGTGGACAGGACAGGCCGCGTCGACGCCGGCGCCGGACACCGACCCGGCACCTCGTCTGAGCGTCCGGACCTCCGCGACCGAGCGTCCGGACCGTCCGGATGTCCCCGGTGCGGCCGACGGCGCTCATGCCTGACGCTTCGCCGCTCTTCGATACCCCATATCCCCGCTCCTGCGTATAGGGCGCACACATATAAGTGGCCGGACACCACACTGCCTACCGTGAGCCATGTCCGAATCTCCTCTGTCCCCTCCCTCGCTGATCACGCGCCGGGTACGCACCCGGAGGCTCACCGTCCAGGTCACCGAGTGCGCGGACCGCGAGCACGCCGAGCCGGTCCTGTTCATCCACGGCAATGTGTCCTCGTCGGTGTTCTGGCACGACACCATGCGCGACCTGCCGGAGCGGTACCGTCCGATCGCGCCTGATCTGCGGGGCTTCGGCGGCACCGATCCGGAGCCCGTCGACGGCACGCGCGGTGTACGCGACTACACGGACGATCTGGCCGCGCTGCTCGACGCCCTGGGTGTGGAGCGCCCACATCTGGTGGGCTGGTCCCTGGGTGGTGGCATCGCTCTGCGGTTTCTGCGCGACCGGCCGGCCCAGGTGCGCTCGCTCACCCTGGTCAATCCCGTCTCGCCGTACGGCTTCGGCGGCACCCGCGGTCAGGACGGCGCGCTGATCTCTCCGGACGGCGCGGGCTCGGGTGGCGGCGCCGCCAACCCGGACTTCGTGGAGCGGCTGGCCCGGCACGACCGGAGCGAGGAGTCGCCGCTCTCGCCCCGCCAGGTGCTGAACGCGTTCTACGTCAAGCCGCCGCTGCGCCTGGAGCGGGAGGACGAGTATGTCGAATCCATGCTCAGTACCCGTACCGGCGACGACCACTACCCGGGTGACAGCGTCCCGTCGAAGACCTGGCCCGGTATCGCGCCCGGCACACGCGGAGTGCTCAACTGCCTCGCCCCCACCCATTTCCGTATCGACGACCTGCACACGATCACACCCAGGCCACCGGTTCTCTGGGTGCGCGGCGAGGATGATGTGATCATCTCGGACACCTCCGTGTTCGATCTCGCGCATCTCGGCGCGCTCGGAGCCGTCCCGGGCTGGGACGGCACACCGGCCCAGCCGATGATCGCCCAGACCCGCCATGTCCTGGGTCTGTACGCGGAGGCCGGCGGCAGGGTACGAGAGGTGTCGGTGCCCGACGCCGGGCACGCGGTGCACATCGAGCGGCGTGCGGAGTTCGCCGCGGCGCTGCTGGAGACGCTGGCCGAAGGAGCATGACACGTATGGAACCGGTGTGCGCGACCCGGCTGGGCCGGGTCAGAGGCCGTTTCTCCTCGACACCGTCCACCACCTCACCGTCCGGGCCGCCGAACCCGGAGACACCGGACGCCGTCGCGGTGGCCTCCTTCCTGGGCATCCCGTACGCGACCGCGCCGCGCTTCGGACCACCGGTCCCGGTCGAGCCGTGGGAAGGCATACGGCCGGCGGTGTCGTACGGTCCCACCGCGCCCAAAGCCGCCTACGCGCCGCCTCTCGACGCCCTCGTCCCGGAGAACTTCATCGCCGGGAAGCCGGGAGAGAGCTGCCTCAATCTGAATGTCTGGACACCTTCGCCCGGCCCGGAGGCCCGCCTTCCAGTGATGGTGTGGGTGCACGGAGGAGCGTTCTCGAACGGCTCGGGATCGGCCTCCGCGTACGACGGCGGCGCGTTCGCCCGGGACGGTGTGGTGTGTGTGACGCTCAACTACCGTCTCGGGGTGGAGGGTTTTCTCCATCTTGACGGTGTACCGGACAATCGGGGTCTGCTGGACCAGATCGCCGCGCTGGAGTGGGTACGGGACAACATCGCCTTCTTCGGAGGCGACCCGGACCGGGTCACCGTCTTCGGCGAGTCGGCCGGCGCGATGAGTATCGGTGTGCTGCTGGGGCTGGCGAAAGCGCGCGGACTGTTCCGGCGGGCGATCCTCCAGAGCGGCGCGGCCCATCATTTCCTGCGGCCCGCCTCGGCGCGGCTGATCACGGCGCGGCTGGCGGAGAAACTGTCGGTCGCTCCCACCGCGGACGGCTTCGCGGCTGTGCCCGACGCCCGGCTGCTGTCCGCGCAGACGGAGCTGCGGGCGGAGATCGGAGCCCGTCCGGACCCGGCTCTGTGGGGTGAGGCGGCACTCAACATGATGCCGTTCGAACCGGTGCTGGAGGAGCGGATCCCGCCCGCCTCCGACCGCGGTGTCGAACTGCTCGTCGGCAGCAATCGCGAGGAGTACCGCCTCTTTCTGGTGCCCACCGGGCGGCTGGACGCGCTGCGGGAGCCCAAGCTGCGCGCGACCGCCGCGGCGTACGGGCTCGATCCCGGCCCCGCGCTGTCCGTCTACCGCGAGGCGCGGCCCCGCGCCACACCCGGTGAGCTGCTCGACGCCATGTCGACGGACTGGTTCTACCGGATTCCGGCGATCCGGCTCGCCGAGGCCGTGCCCGGTTCGTATCTGTACGAGTTCGCCTGGCGCTCCCCGTGCTTCGACGGCGGGCTGGGCGCCTGTCACGCCTCGGAACTGGGTTTCGTCTTCGACCGGCTGCACGATCCGTCGTACGCGCCGATGCTCGGTGACCGTCCGCCGCAGGAGGTCGCGGACGCGATGCACCGGGCCTGGGTGGCGTTCGCGGAGACCGGCGATCCCGGGTGGGAGGCGTACGACACGGAGAAGCGGACGGCGATGGTGTTCGGCGGCGCCGGAGCGGCCTCCGAGACCGCTCAGGATCTCCGGCCCCGGGAGCGGGAGCTCTGGGAAGGGCTGCGCTGACCTGCGGAGATATCGCTCCGGAGTCGGCTGTCAGACCGCCCGCCTAGACTCGCAGAGGTAAGGGAACCTTGCGGGTGTCGGACCTCGCGGGTGTCGGAACTCGCGGGCGGGAGGGAGTCGGCGGCCATGACGCAATTCGCGCGTACCCCTCAACAGGGACCCGTGCGGGTCGCTGTGGGCCAGGTCGTGCGCGGCCGGCCCGACGCCTCTTCCGGCACGGTGGGACTGGCGCGCTGCGCCGCGGTATTCCTGCCCGCCGGACTGCCGCGCGAGGGACTGGTCGCCTTCTGGTCCCCGGAGGGCGGCCTGCCCGCCGGAGCGGAGGAAGAGCTCGCGGCCATCGCGCGGGCCGAGCCGGGCGGGCATCCGGCCGGATCCGGCCCGGCGGAGCTGACGGTCGTGGTCCGTCAGGACGACGGTGCCGACGGCGTGGCCACGCGCACCGTGCCCGCGGTGCTGCTGCCCGTCGCCGACGCCGTGCCGCTGCTGGTCCGCGCGCGGCGCGACAAGGCGGCGCATCCCGCCGCCGCCTGCTGGGGCGCCGCCGCGCTGCACGCTCTCCAACTGGCCGCGCGCGGCAGACTGCTTCCCGGGCTCACCGCGTCCGACCACGACGCCTGGCGGGCCGGGCCGCTCGACGCCGACGACATCGCGCAGTTGAGGGCGATCGCCGCGGCCATGCCTCCCGAGGCGTATGCCGTGCCGCTCCCGGATCCGCCGTCCCTCCGGCTGCCGGACCCCGAGGCCCTGGTGCGCGCGTTCCTCGACGCCGTGGCCGACACACTGCCGCGCACACCCGCCGCCGCGTATGCCGCTGGAGCGCCGTTCGCCGCCCGGGCGGCGCAGCGTCTGCCGGGAGCCCGCACCTGGGCCGCGGAGGCGGCGGCCGGCATGGACGCGGGCGTCCGGGTCTCGCTCCGCCTCGAACTGTCCGCGTACGACATCTTCGACTCCACGGAGCCGGAGCCGCGGCAGGAGAAGGGGCCGGAGCCGGAATCGGGGACGGACGAGGCCGTCCGCTCCGGTGCCGGTCATGACGACGACGGTGCCACGCGGCGGGCCGGAGCCGCCCTCGTACAGATCCACAGTCTGGCCGACCCGACCCTGGTCATCGACGCGGCCCGGCTCTGGGCGGGCGACGGCGACGAGAGCTTCGGCCCGCGCGCCCGTATCGACGCGATGCTCGCGCTGCGCCGCGCCGCCCGCGTCTGGGCCCCGCTCGCGCGGCTGCTGGAGCGCGACGTCCCGGACGCGCTGCCGCTCTCCGAGGACGAGCTGTACGAACTGCTCGGCCCGGGCGCGGCCCGCCTCGCCGCCGCGGGTGTCGCCGTCCACTGGCCCAGGGAGCTGGCCCGTACGCTCACCGCGGCGGCGGTCGTCCGACCCGCGCCGGGCTCGGCCACGGACGGCACGCAGTTCTTCGACAGCGAGGAACTCCTCAAATTCAACTGGCAGTTGGCGCTCGACGGCGATCCCCTCACGGAACAGGAGATGGACGCGCTCGCCGAGTCGCACCGCCCGATCGTGCGTCTGCGGGACCAATGGGTGGTGGTCGATCCCGCGCTCGTACGCAAGGCACGCAAACGGGAACTGGGCCTGCTGGAGCCGGTCGACGCCCTGGCGGTCGCCCTCGCGGGCACCGCCGAGGTGGACGGCGAGATGGTGGAAGCGGTCCCGACGGGCGCTCTGGCGGCCCTGCGCGACCGCCTCATCTCCGGCCCGGCCGTGGTGCCCCAGCCCGCGGCTCTGGCCGCGACGCTGCGCGACTACCAGCTCCGCGGCCTCGCCTGGCTGGACCTGATGACCTCGCTCGGCCTCGGCGGCTGCCTCGCGGACGACATGGGCCTCGGCAAGACCGTCACCGTCATCGCCCTCCATCTGCACCGGGACCGCCCGGCGCCGACCCTCGTGGTCTGTCCCGCCTCGCTGCTCGGCAACTGGCAGCGCGAGATCACCCGCTTCGCGCCCGGAGTGCCCGTGCACCGCTTCCACGGCGCCGGACGCACCCTGGACGAGGTGGCGGGCGGCTTCGTCCTCACCACCTACGGCACCATGCGCGGCAGCGCGGAGACACTCGCGGCGCACACCTGGGGGATGGTCGTCGCCGACGAGGCCCAGCACGTCAAGAATCCGTTCTCCTCCACGGCCAAGGCGCTCCGCACGATTCCGGCGCCCGCCAGGATCGCTCTGACAGGCACCCCGGTCGAGAACAACCTCTCCGAACTGTGGGCGCTGCTCGACTGGACCACGCCCGGCCTGCTCGGTCCGCTCAAGGCGTTCAGATCACGCCACGCCCGGATCGTCGAGAACGTCGAGAACGCGAAGAGCGCCGGCGTCAAGGACGCCGACAACGCGGAGGCGGTGGAGCGGCTGTCCCGGCTGGTCCGGCCGTTCCTGCTGCGCAGGAAGAAGTCCGACCCGGGCATCGTGCCCGAGCTGCCGCCCAAGACGGAGAGCGACCATCCCGTCCCGCTCACCCGGGAACAGGCGTCGCTGTACGAGGCGGTCGTCCGCGAGACGATGGCGGCCATCGAGGACGCGGAGGGCATCGCGCGTCGCGGCCTCGTGATGAAGCTGCTCACCGCGCTCAAACAGATCTGCAACCATCCGGCGCAATATCTGAAGGAGGACGCGTCCCGGCTTACCGGCCGCTCAGGCAAGCTGGCCCTCCTCGACGAGCTGCTCGACACGATCCTCACCGAGGACGGCTCGGTTCTGATCTTCACCCAGTACGTATCGATGGCCCGGCTGCTCTCCGCGCACCTCGCGGCCCGCGCGATCCCGTCCCAGCTTCTCCACGGCGGCACGCCCGTCGCGGAGCGCGAGCGCATGGTGGACCGGTTCCAGTCCGGCGAGGCGCCGGTCTTCGTCCTCTCCCTCAAGGCCGCGGGCACCGGCCTCAACCTCACCCGGGCCGGCCATGTCGTGCACTTCGACCGCTGGTGGAATCCAGCCGTCGAGGAACAGGCGACGGACCGGGCCTATCGCATCGGCCAGACCCAGCCCGTGCAGGTCCACCGGCTGATCGCGGAGGGTACGGTCGAGGACCGGATCGCCGAGATGCTCGCGTCCAAGAGGGCGCTGGCCGACGCCGTTCTCGGTTCGGGCGAAGCGGCTCTGACCGAGCTGACCGACCGGGAGCTGGCCGATCTGGTCTCCCTGCGGAGACTGTCATGACGGCCCCACGCGCACCCAGACACGACGACCGCCGCCGCACCTTCCCCGCCCTGCCGCCTCGGCCGGGCGGCGGCAACGGCGCCTTCGCCACCACCTGGTGGGGCAACGCCTGGGTCGAATCCATGGAGGACAGCGCCCTCGATCCGGCCCGCCTCCAGCGCGGCCGTGCCTACGCGAGCCGTGGCCTTGTGGACGCCATCACGGTCACCCCGGGTCGCGTCATGGCCTATGTCCATGGCTCCAGGGCCCGTCCGTACCGTACGGAAATCCGTCTTCGCACCATCGGCGACACGGAATGGGAAGAGCTCCTCGACGCCGCGGCGGACCGCCCCGACCACATCGCCGCCCTGCTCGACAAGGACATGCCGCACGCTCTCGCCGAGTCCGCCGACCTCCTCCCGACCGCCGGCGATCTCACCCCGGACTGCTCCTGCCCGGACGACGGCTATCCCTGCAAGCACGCCGCCGCTCTCTGCTATCAGACGGCCAGGCTCCTCGACGAGGACCCGTTCGTCCTGTTCCTGATGCGCGGCCGCGGCGAGCACGAAGTGCTCGCCGATCTCACCCGGCGCAACGCCACCCGTTCGGCGGCCGAACGGACCACGGCCGCACCGCCCATGCCCACGGTCGAGGCCCACACGGCACTCGCTCCGCGCACGCTCCCTTCGCTTCCGCCTCCATTTCCCGCGCCGTCGCAGCCCGGGCGCCCGCCCGCCTATCCGGAAGCTCCGGGCGCTCCTGACCCGCTCGCGCTGGATCTCCTCGCCACCGAGGCGGCGGCCCGCGCGTACACCTTCCTCACCACCGGCCTCGACCCCGTCGCGGCCCTCACTCCCTGGCAGGACGCCGTCCGCCTGGCCGCCGCGCACCCGGGCTCCGGACTGACCGCCTCCACTCGCGCCCTCTACCGGGACCTGGCCGCCGCTCTCCACCGCACCCCCACCGATCTGGCCCGCGCGGTCGCCGCCTGGCGCCAGGGCGGACTCTCCGGGCTCACCGTCCTCGAAGACGCCTGGGACCCGCCGGCCGGCCCCTTCGACCGCGCGCGCCCCGCGCTCGCCGCGGCCGACTTCCCGTATTTCCGCCCCTGGCGCAACCGGCTGGCCACGCCCTCCCTGCAACTCCGCTTCGGCCGGGACGGGCTCTGGTACGGCTATGAATCGGACCGTGACCGTGAGGACTGGTGGCCGCGCGGCACTCCGGACACCGATCCGGTGGGCGCGCTCACAGCCCTGCTCGGACGGTGACCGGTAGGCTCTTCGCCGTATCGGTCGGTGGTCGAAGGAGGCGCGGTGGAAGCCGAGTTGGTGGCACTCGCGACGGCGGGCGCGACGGCACTCGTCCAGCAGATGGCGACGGACGGCTGGACGCGGGCACGCGAGCGGATGGTGCGGTTCTTCGCCGAACGGGGCTCCGCGTCGCCGGAAACGATCGAGTCCGACCTGGAGACGGCCCGTGCCGAACTGGTCGCGGCCCAGCAGGACGACGACGAAACGACCGCCGCCGACCTCCGGGCCGAATGGCGCAACCGTCTGCGCCGGACTCTCCGGGAAGATCCGGCAGCCGCCGTCGAACTGCGCGCGCTGCTCGACGAGTTGACGCCAGGACTTCCCGTCCAGCAGGTCCACGTCCACAACACCGTCAGCGGCGGCATCCAGCACGCCCCGGTCATCCAGGCCGGCACCATCAACGGTCTGCGTCTGGGCGGACCGGACTCCGGGCACTGACGGTCCTCCGTACGGCGTCCCGGCCGTCCGGCGGCATCTCACCATCACGCCGGTGTGCGCCATGGCCGAAGCCGGAGGCACGGAGCTGCCGGGGCGCTGCCGCGGCATGGTGCGCTCCGTACCTCCGGCGCCGTCGGACGGTCCGTCAGGCCGTGTGCAGAGTCAGCCCGTAGCGGCCCAGAATCTCGTTGATCGGCTGGTGCCAGGTCTCGCCACCGCTGCTGCAGTTGCCCCAGCCGCCAGAGGTGACGCCCTGTGCCTGGTCACCGCTGAGGAACGAGCCGCCCGAGTCGCCCGGCTCGGCGCAGACGCTCGTCTTGGTCATCTGATAGACGGCGCCCTGGCTGTAGTTCACCGTCTCGTTCGTCGCCAGCACATTGCCGCAGTGCCAGTGCGAGGTGGAGCCGGACCGGCAGATCGAGGCGCCGATCGGGGCCACGGCGGAGCCCCGGACAAGCTGGTCGGGGACGGCGCCCCAGCCGAGGACGACCGGGACGGTCCACCAGCCGCTGCCGACATTCACCCACGCGTAGTCGTCGCCCGGGAACGACGACCCCTGGAAGTTGCCGATGTACGAGCCGTCCCAGCCGCTGACGGAGGCGCCCGCCTGGCCGCAGTGGCCGGCCGTGACAAAGCCGCCGTACACGGAGAAGCCGATGGAACACCTGACATTGCCCGTGTAGTACGGGTCGCCGCCGACGGTCCCGGCGGCAAAGGTCCGTGGTGCCTCGGCGGTCTCCTTGACCGTGACGGGACCCGTCTGCCGGGCGCGCGCGACGAAGTCGCGGACATCGTTGTCGCTCTTCTGTCCGGCGACGACGTTCACCACGACCTGGTTGGCCTTCGGGTCGACATGCCAGCTACTGACACCGTCAGGAGCGTCGAGCGCGTCGATCCGCGACTTGGCCGCGTCGAGCTGTCGCGCGCTGTGCTTGACGATTCGTACGGTCGCGCCTGTCGCCCGTACGGCGTCGGCCTTCTGCTCGTCGGTGACGGCGACGGCCAGTGTGCCGTCGGCCGCGTCGAACCAGGAGCCGCCGTAGGAGGATCCCGCCGCGCGCCGGGCCTTACCTTCCACAGCGGTCGCTGTCTTCTCCGCGGCCAGACGTGCCTTCGCCTGGCTCTCGGTCAGGCCCAGGTCTTCCCGCATCGCGGAGAGCAGACCGGCGCTGACTCCCGGCGCCGGAGCGGGTGTGGGGGAGGCGGCGGCCGCCGGGGCGAGCCCGACGGCTGCCCAGGTGCCGAGCAGGAGGAGGGCGGACAGGCCGGTACGCGTAACTACCGTGCGTCTCAAGGGATTGGCCCTTCTGTTGTTCCAGCATCGTGGGGATGGAACAGCAGGCGCCCGAGAGCGCTCTCAGGCGGTGCCAGGCCGGAGCGTAGTCGAGGGTTCATAGTCAGGTCCATGCCAAGTATCAGGATCGGCCGATTGGGCCGCCTCGATCCTCGCGTGGCGCAGGGTCAGGAGGTACGCGGCGCGACTCCTTCCGCCCAGCGCACCAGTGCGGTGAAGTCCGCCTCCCGCAGTCCTCGCCTGGGATGGATGCGCAGCAGCAGCGCCGGAGCGTCGTGGTGGGCCGCCACATGAGCCGTGTCCAGGTCCGTGATCATGTCGTCGACCCAGGCGAAGGGCCGGCCGGCGGCCCAATTCAGCAGCGGGCGGGTCTTCCAGTAGAGCCCGTCGGGATCCTTCGCGAAGAGTTCAGGCCATTCGATCACCGGGAGGTCGCCGGGGAGGCCGACAACGGGAGCTATCAGAGTGTTGGCCTCGTGCATCCAGGTGGTGGCCCAGGTGAGTTCGAAGGGCAGGGCCAGCAGCCGTGGGCCGTGTCCTGGGTTGAGGCGCACGCGCAGGCCGCGACGGTGACTGCGCGAGCCAGGAGTCTGGCGGGAGAGCCAGGACGAGGGATGCAGGCGGAGGCTCGTATAGCCGCGCGGGCGGGGGAGTCGGGCGGCGTACGGATTGAGGGGACCGTCCACATCGAGGAGGAGTAGCGGGCGAGCCGTCATGCACCATGACTGCCCGTCGCGCGGGCGGGTTACGACTGCCGGGGCGCACCAACTGGGCTCTGCCGGCTCGGCGGAGCGACGGCCCGTGCTCAAGGGCTCCGCCGATCGTGCGTGGGCGTGTCGTGGAGTCGGGCGCGGCAGCGGCCGTGGTCCGCCGGGCGGGATGTGTCAGACAGGGCCTGGGCACCGTGTCCCGCTCTCCGAGGCAACCGTCCGCGGTCATTGGCGGTATCCGCTGAGGAAGCGGCCGATCCGGCTGATGGCCGCGTCCAGGTCGTCGGCGTAGGGAAGAGTCAGGATCCGGAAGTGGTCCGGGCGCGGCCAGTTGAACCCCGTGCCCTGCACGACCTGGATCTTCTCGCGCAGCAGCAGGTCCAGCACGAATCGCTCGTCGTCATGGATCTTGTGCACCTTGGGATCCAGCCGAGGGAAGGCGTAGAGGGCGCCTTTCGGCTTTACGCACGAGACTCCCGGGATCTCGTTGAGCTTTTCCCAGGCGCGGTTGCGCTGCTCGTGCAGCCTTCCGCCGGGCGCGGTGAGTTCCTGGATGGTCTGACGGCCGCCGAGCGCGGCCTGTATGGCGTACTGGGCGGGCGCGTTGGGGCACAGTCGCATCGACGCGAGCATCGTCAGCCCTTCGAGATAGCTGCGCGCGTGCTGTTTGGGCCCGGTGACGACAAGCCAGCCGGAGCGGAAACCGGCCACGCGATATGTCTTCGAGAGCCCGCTGAAGGTGAGGACGACCAGATCGGGAGCGAGCGCGGCGGCGGTGTGGTGGACCGCGTCGTCATAGACGATCTGGTCGTAGATCTCGTCGGCGAACACCATGAGCTGATGACGGCGGGCGAGATCGAGAATGCCCTCGACGATCTCGCGCGGATAGACCGCGCCGGTGGGGTTGTTGGGATTGATGATCACCACGGCCTTCGTCCGGTCGGTGATCTTCGACGCCAGGTCGTCGAGGTCCGGATACCAGTCGGCGGACTCGTCGCAGAGATAGTGCACGGGACGGCCGCCGGCCAGCGCGGTGACGGCGGTCCAGAGAGGGAAGTCCGGTGCCGGGATGAGGACTTCGTCGCCGTCCTCCAGCAGGGCCTGCACCGCCATCGAGACCAGCTCGGAGACGCCGTTCCCGAGGAAGATGTCATCGACGGTGACATCGGCCAGACCCAGGGTCTGGTAGCGCTGGGCGACGGCGCGGCGCGCGGAGAGGATGCCGCGTGAGTCCGTGTAGCCGTGCGCCTGCGGCAGCATCCGGATCATGTCCTGCAGGATCTCCTCCGGCGCCTCGAAGCCGAAGAGCGCCGGGTTGCCGGTGTTGAGGCGCAGGACGCTGTGGCCCGCCTCCTCCAGCGCGTCGGCCTGCTCGATCACCGGACCGCGGATCTCGTAGCAGACCTCGCTGAGCTTGCTCGACTGCCGGAACTCCATGTGGTGGCCTCCCAGACCTTGTTGCGATACTTGGTTTTACCAAGTCCGAGCTTGGAAAGTCCAACAACATGTCTAGAATGCGTCACATGCCACGCCGCCGAAGCTACGACCAGTACTGCGCCGCCGCCCGTGCCCTCGACGCCGTGGGCGACCGCTGGACCCTGCTGATCGTGCGGGAACTGCTGGCGGGCCCGCGCCGCTACACGGATCTGCACGCCGATCTGCCCGGTGTCAGCACGGATGTGCTGGCGTCCCGGCTCAAGGACATGGAGCGCGACGAACTGGCCACGCGCCGCCGGCTGCCCCCGCCGGCCAGCGCGTATGTGTATGAACTCACCGAACGCGGCCGGGGGTTGCTGCCGGTGCTCACGGCGCTGGCGGAGTGGGGCGCGCCGGAGTTGGCGGAGCGCCGTCCGACCGATGCCGTGCGGGCGCACTGGTTCGCCATACCGCTGCTGCCGGTGCTCGACGGACTCGCGGGTCCGTCGGGTCTCCAGGGCGCGGGGACGCTGGAGGTCCGGCTCGACGAGGGCGCGTTTCATATACGGCTCGGCGAGGGCGATTTGGCTTATGGCGACGGGCCGGCCGACAGCGCGGACGCCCGCCTTGTGCTCGACTCGGACACCTGCCGCGCGCTGAGCGAAGGCGCGCTGACGGTGGAAGACGGCGTACGGGACGGGCGTATCGAGGTGTCCGGCGAAGGGACGCTGGCAAAAGTCCTGCGCGGCGAATGACCGGCCCGCGAGGTGTGTGAGGGACAAGGACGCGGCCCGTCGCGCGCCCGGGCCCGGCCGGGCCGCCGGGCCCGGATCCCTGGACACTGGACGATGATGGACGGGTGCGACTCGAAGCGATCACCTGGGAGCGGCTGACCGAGGCCCTGGCCGAGCGGGTTCTGAAGACGGAACCGGCGGACGGGGGCTCCTGGCTGCGCGTCGCCTTCGACGGAGCGCCCGCCGCCCGGCCCGGGGAGCAGGCGGAGGCGCTCGCCGAAGCCCTGCGGGTACGCGGCCGGTCGGTGCTCGTCGTCGGGACCGGCGGCTTTCTGCGGCCGGCCTCGCTGCGGTACGAGTACGGCCGCGAGGATCCGGAGGCGTATTACAGCGGCTGGTTCGACACCGGGGCGCTGTGGCGGGAGGTGTTCGGACCGCTGGACCCCGGCGGCACCGGGCGGGTGCTGCCCGATCTCTGGGATCCGGCCACCGACCGGGCGACGCGCAGCACGCCCAGCGAACTCCCGCCCGGCGGTGTGCTGGTGGTGCATGGACCGCTGCTGCTCGGGCACTGGTTCCCGTTCGACCTCACGGTGCATCTGCGGCTGTCGCCGGGTGCGCTCCGGCGCCGTACCGACGAGGACGAGCGCTGGACGCTTCCGGCCTTCGAACGCTACGAGGAAGAGGTGATCCCGGCCGAGGCAGCCGATGTGCTCGTGCGGGCCGACGATCCGCGCCACCCCGCGTGGGGCGGCCTGAGCTGACCGAAGGCAGAGACACGGACCGAAGGCAGGCGCGTCGACCGAAGGCAGACCCGCTGACGGCAGGCGGAGGCAGCCTCGATACGGCGGGGCCGGGCGGATCTCTTTCCCGTCTCGTCCGCTACGGTGCGGCCGGTCGGCCGCCCGGCACCGTCACCGCGCGCGCTCCCGCCCGGCAGCCCTCCGCCGCGGCCGCCGCCGGATCCGCACCTGCCAGCCGGGCCGCGAGAAACGCACCGGTGAAGGCGTCCCCGGCCCCCGTCGAGTCCACCGCTCTCGCCGGGACCGGCGGGACGCGCGCCCGGACGGCTCCTGCCTCCGCGACCAGAGCGCCTTCCGCGCCCAGGGTCACCACGACCACCGGCACCCGTCGGCTGAGCTCGGCAGCGGCGTCCGCCATGTCCGTCAGACCGGTGAGGATCCTGGCCTCGTCGGCGTTGGGCAGCAGCGTCTCCACGTCCTCGATCGCCGCCAGGAACCGCTCCGTACCCAGTTCCTTGATGAACCCCGCCGAGGCGGGGTCCACACTCACCGGAACACCGCGTTCCCGCGCCGACCTCAGCGCGGCGACGGCCAGCCGCCGGCTCGCGTCGGCGAAGAAGAGATAGCCCGAGAGATGCAGCCGGCCGACTCCGTCCAGCAGCGCCGGCGACCAGTCCGCGGGCGAGAGACACAGGGCCGCACCGCTGTCGGTGAGGAGAGTGCGCTCGGCGGACGCGTCGACCAGACAGATCACCGTGGCGGTCGGCACCCGGTCGTCGACGACAAGACGCGCTCGTACTCCGGCCTGCCGCAGCCGTTCCTCGTGCCAGTCACGGGCGTCCGCTCCCACGCGCGCCAGCAGCCGTACGTCCGAACAGCCGGTGCGGACGGCCCAGCAGGCCGCGTTGGCCCCGGCGCCGCCCGGCAGCGTACGGATTTCGGCGGCCGTGTCCGTGCCGTGCGCGAGCGGAGTCCGGTAGCGCGCGACGACATCGGTGACGACATCCCCGATCACCAGAAGCGCTCCGCCGGATGTCACAAGGCCGCCGCGATCCGCGCCGCGAGCCGCACATTGCCGCGAACCGCCGCGAGGTTCGCCTCCAGTGACGCGCCGCCGGTCCGCCGCATCAGATGTTCCAGCAGAAACGGGGTGACGGCCTGACCGGCGACGCCCCGGGCCTCGCACTCGGCCAGCGCCTCCGCGAGCACCTGGTCGTGCAGTACCGGATCAAGCTGTTCCGCCTCCGGGACGGGGTTGGCGACGATGAGCGCCGCCTCCGGTCCGCCGAGTGTCTCCTGGGCGCTCATCACCGCCGCCACCTCCTCGGGCGTGCGGACCGTCCAGTCGACCGGCTCGCCGGAGGAGGCCAGATAGAAGCCGGGGAAACGTTCCGTCCCGTAGCCCAGGACGCCGACTCCCAGGGTTTCCAGCCGCTGCAGGGTCGCGGGTACGTCCAGGATCGATTTGACGCCCGCGCAGACGACCGTGATCCGGGTCCGGGCCAGCAGCCGCAGATCGGCCGACTCGTCCTGTGTCTCCGTCCAGCCGCGGTGCACCCCGCCCAGGCCGCCCGTCGCGAAGACCCGGATCCCGGCGCGCGCGGCCAGGAACGCCGTGGCGGACACGGTCGTCGCGCCACTCGCACCCGCCGCGAGCGCCGGCGCCAGATCGCGATGTCCGAGCTTGCGCACGGAATCGTCTTCGGCGATCCGCTCCAACTGGTGCTTGGCCAAGCCCACATGGGGCCGGCCGTCCAGTACGGCCACGGTGGCGGGGACGGCTCCGCCGGACCGTACGAGCGCCTCAAGCTCCTGCGCGACCGCCAGATTGCGAGGCCGTGGCAGCCCGTGCGCGATGATCGTCGACTCCAGGGCGACGACGGGACGGCGTTCGGCGAGCGCCTCTCGTACCTCGGCGGACAGTTGCGATGTGGTGTCTGACATGTCCCCATCCATGGCACGCCCGGGGCCCGCGCAAACGTCTGCGGCGGCAGGCGCGGCCGTCAGCGGGCATATCAGGCGGCTCACCGGTTCAGAAAAGCCACTGAGCACGGAAAAGTCACTGAGCACGGAAAAGCCACCGGGCACGGAAAAGCCACCGGGCACGGAATCGCCGACCGGCGCAGAACGCCGGTCGGCGAAACTTTCCGCGCGCCGAGTCCCGGCAGGGATGCGCGCGCGACCTTCTGAGACGGTCGCCTCAGGCGGCCTTGAGTCCGTCCAGCACGCCGTGCGGATTGAGCACGTACTTCCGGCTCGCACCCTTGTCGAACTCCGCGTAGCCGCGCGGCGCCTCGTCCAGTGGGATCACCGTGGCGTTGACCGCCTTCGCGATCTGGACCCGGTCCTTCAGGATCGCCATCGCCAGGCCCCGGTGGTACTTCATCACCGGGCACTGGCCCGTGCTGAACGTGTGGCTCTTCGCCCAGCCCAGTCCCAGCCGTACCTTCAGTGTTCCCGTCTTCGCGTCCGAGTCGACACCGCCCGGGTCGTCCGTGACATACAGTCCCGGGATGCCGAGCGCGCCGCCCGCCCTGACGATGCTCATCAGGGAGTTGAGGACGGTCGCCGGGGCCTCCTCGGAGTCCTTGCCGGGCGCGCGCGCCTCGAAGCCGACCGCGTCGACCGCCGCGTCCACCTCCGGCGTACCCAGAATCTGGTCGATCTGCTCCTCGGCCGAGCCCTTCGTGAGGTCGACGGTCTCACAGCCGAAGCTGCGTGCCTGGGCGAGCCGTTCGGCGTTGAGGTCGCCGACGATGACGACCGCCGCGCCGAGCAGTTGCGCCGAGCAGGCAGCCGCCAGACCGACCGGGCCGGCGCCCGCGACATACACCGTGGAGCCGACGGTCGTACCCGCGGTCACCGCCCCGTGGTAGCCGGTCGGGAAGATGTCCGACAGCATCGTCAGGTCGAGGAGCTTTTCGAGCGCCGCGTCCCGGTCGGGGAACCGGAGCAGATTGAAGTCCGCGTACGGCGCCATGACGTACTCCGCCTGGCCGCCGACCCAGCCGCCCATGTCGACATAGCCGAAGGCCGCGCCGGGACGTCCCGGATTGACGTTCAGACAGATGCCTGTCTGACGCTCCTTGCAGTTGCGGCAGCGGCCGCAGGCGATGTTGAAAGGTACCGACACCACGTCCCCGACCTGGATGAATTCGACGTCGGGACCGCGCTCGACCACCTCACCGGTGATTTCGTGCCCGAGGACCAAGCCCTCGGGGGCGGTGGTGCGGCCTCGTACCATGTGCTGGTCGCTGCCGCAGATGTTGCTCGCCAGGACCTTGAGGATGACCCCGTGCCGGCACTTACGGCCGACATTCGCGGGTGCCACGCCTGGCCCGTCGTGGAGTTCAAGCGTCGGGAAGTCGATATTGGTGACGTTCACCTCGCCCGGCTTGATGTACGTGACCGCCTTGTTTCCTCCACTCATGCTGACTCGCCGTCCCTTCGGCTCTACTCGTCCAGCGGATGACTCGGCCTGTGCGCGTGATCGCGTTGTCGCGTTGTCACGCCATGGAGTCTGCTACCGAGCGGGCGGGCCGGCCGAGGAAGCTTGCGGGTACGTGTGTGGCCGGTCAGCGGGTGCCGGACGCCCTGAGCCCGTGCACTGTGTCCGCCGGAATGTACGCGCGGTGGTGCTCCGGTGATCAGCTTAAGCCCGCCAGGTAAAACGGACAAGTGGCTATAGGAAGGTGCAAATTACCGAAAAGTGTGCAGGCGTGTGGCGTATGCGCTCACACTTTTCCGGTCGGCTCGCTTCCTGTGGCCGAGACCGTGACCATTTTTCTGGCCGGGGCGTGGCGAAGCGGCCACTGAGAGCCGCGTTGCTCAGAACAGCGGCTCCGGAAGCACTCCTTCCAGAGCGAGCAGCCGGCGCTTTGTCTCCAGCCCGCCACCGAACCCACCGAGTCCTCCGTCGCTCTCCACCACCCGGTGGCACGGCACGACCACCGGCAGCGGGTTGGAGCCCATCGCCACACCCACTGCCTGGGCGGCCCGGGGCTGCCCGACCCGCTCGGCCAGATCGCCGTAACCGACCACGGTGCCGTACGAGACGCCCGTCGCCAGCTCGCGCAGCACCTGCCGGTTGAACCCCGAGGAGAGCGACCAGTCCAGCGGCAGACGAAACTCCCGGAGGCCGCCCGCGAAGTACGCGGACAGCATGCGTATCGGCTCGGCCAGCCGGCCCGTCGCCGATTCGACCGGCGTGGCACCGAGCCGGTCCCTCAGCCGCCCGAGCGCCTTCTCGCGCACCGGTTCCTCGGCGTGGAAGACGACGCTCACCAGTCCCTGGCCGGTGGCGGCCAGCAGCAGCGGTCCGATGTCGCTCCCGACCACGGCCCACTCGACCGACGACTGTCCGTAACTGTTCATGCGGCCCACCGTACGACCCGCCACTGACATCGATCCGCGCAGGCGGTTCGCCGGTCACCCGCTGACGGCGCGGTCCGTGCCGCGACGACCGCCGCACTCCGCCGCCGTGTCGTGTCCGTCGATTTCCGGGGCGCTGTTTGCATACCGGTCCGGCCGTCCTACCCTCGCCCGACCAGCGCTTCCGCACGCGGAGCACCAGGGGCGAAGGACATACCGGTATGCAGGGGACAATCGACGGATTCAGCTACGGCCTCGTCACACCTGTGGCGGCTTTTCTCATGGCCTGCCTGGGCGGTGCGCTCGGTCTGCGCTGCGCCGCGCGGTATCTGCGGACCAGGCATCCCTGGAAGGCCGGTTTACTCGTCCTCGGCGCGGCCTCGATCGGCTCCGGCGTCTGGACGATGCACTTCATCGCGATGATGGGTTTCGCCGTCTCCGGGACACCGGTCGGCTACGACCGCCTGACGACCTTCGCCAGCCTGGCCGTGGTGATCGTCATGACCGGCATCGGAATCCTCATCGTGGGCCACCGCGGTGCGACTCCGATGGCTCTGGTCACAGGCGGCACCATCACCGGTCTCTCCATCGCCACCATGCACTACCTCGGCATGGAGGGCATGCGGCTGCACGGGCGCATCGAGTACGACACCGTGACCGTCGCGCTCTCGGTCATGATCGCCGTCGCCGCGGCGATCACCGCGCTGTGGGTGATCACCTCGCACCGGGGCTTTCCGGCGAGCCTGGGCGCCTGTCTGGTGATGGGCGTCGCGGCCACCGGTATGCACTACACCGGCATGGCGGCGGTCAACATCCATCCGGAACTCCCCACCGGCGCCAGTGGTGGTGTCCCGGCCGTCGAGCTGCTCGCCCCGATGCTCATCGGCCCGGCGGTCTTCCTGGTGCTGGCGGGCGCGGTCGTCCTGATCGATCCGCTGATCGTGGCCGGTGGTCCGGACAGCGGGCCGCCGGTGCGGGCGGTGACCGGCCGGTGCAGGGGAGCGGTGCCCTCACAGCGGATGCGGCCGCGTCCGTCCTCCCGCGAACCCGCCGGCCGGACGGCCGTGAGGTCCGCGTGCCGCGACTCCCCGGACCTCCGTGACCGGTGATCCGCCACCGCTCAGGGCCCGACTGTCAGTGCGGGGTCGTACGGTGGATCCATGCGGCCCGTTTCCAAGATCGAACGTACGGTGGCGCCCTTCGAGGTCGTCAGCTCCTACCAGCCCAGCGGTGACCAGCCGGCGGCCATCGCCGAGCTGGAGCGTCGTGTTCGCGCAGGTGAGAAGGATGTCGTCCTGCTCGGTGCCACCGGCACGGGAAAGTCCGCGACCACCGCCTGGATGATCGAGAAGCTTCAGCGTCCCACTCTGGTGATGGCGCCGAACAAGACCCTCGCCGCCCAGTTGGCGAACGAGTTCCGCGAGCTGCTGCCCAACAACGCCGTCGAATACTTCGTCTCGTACTACGACTACTACCAGCCCGAGGCGTACGTCCCGCAGTCGGACACCTACATCGAGAAGGACTCCTCCATCAACGAGGAGGTCGAGCGGCTGCGCCACTCCGCGACGAACTCCCTCCTCACCCGGCGGGACGTGATCGTGGTCGCCTCCGTCTCCTGCATCTACGGCCTCGGTACGCCGCAGGAGTACGTGGACCGGATGGTGCCGCTGAAGGTGGGCGCCGAGATGGACCGGGACGAGTTGCTCCGCCGCTTCGTCGACATCCAGTACACGCGCAACGACGTGGCGTTCGCGCGCGGCACCTTCCGTGTCCGGGGCGACACCATCGAGATCTTCCCGGTCTACGAGGAACTGGCCGTCCGCATCGAGATGTTCGGTGACGAGATCGAGGCGCTGTCCACGCTGCACCCGCTCACCGGCGAGGTGATCAGCGACGACGACGAGCTCTACATCTTCCCGGCGAGCCACTACGTGGCAGGACCCGAGCGCATGGAGAAGGCGGTCAACGGCATCGAAAAGGAGCTGGAGTCCCGCCTGGGCGAGCTGGACAAGCAGGGCAAGCTGCTGGAATCACAGCGGCTGCGCATGCGTACGACGTACGACATCGAGATGATGCGCCAGATCGGCTCCTGCTCCGGTATCGAGAACTACTCGATGCATTTCGACGACCGTTCTCCCGGCACCGCGCCCAACACCCTCCTCGACTACTTCCCGGAGGACTTCCTGCTGGTCATCGACGAGTCGCATGTCACCGTGCCGCAGATCGGCGCGATGTACGAAGGCGACGCGTCCCGCAAGCGGACCCTCGTCGACCACGGCTTCCGGCTGCCGTCGGCGCTCGACAACCGGCCGCTGAAGTGGGAGGAGTTCCAGCAGCGGGTCGGCCAGGCCGTCTATCTCTCCGCCACCCCGGGGAACTACGAGCTCTCCCGGTCCGAGGGCTTTGTGGAGCAGATCATCCGCCCCACGGGACTCATCGACCCGGAGGTCGTCGTCAAGCCCACGGAGGGCCAGATCGACGACCTGGTGCACGAGATCCGTGAGCGCACCGCGAAGGACGAGCGGGTCCTGGTGACCACCCTCACCAAGAAGATGGCCGAGGACCTCACCGACTACTTCCTTGAGCTGGGCATCCAGGTGCGGTATCTGCACAGCGACGTCGACACTCTGCGCCGCGTCGAGCTGCTGCGCGAGCTGCGCGCCGGTGAGTACGACGTCCTCGTCGGCATCAACCTGCTGCGCGAGGGCCTCGACCTTCCGGAGGTCTCGCTGGTGGCGATCCTCGACGCCGACAAGGAAGGCTTCCTGCGCTCCGGCACCTCGCTGATCCAGACCATCGGCCGGGCCGCGCGAAACGTGTCGGGACAGGTCCATATGTACGCCGACAGAATCACTCCGGCGATGGAGAAGGCCATCGAGGAGACGAACCGCCGCCGCGAGAAGCAGGTCGCGTACAACACCGAGCGCGGTATCGACCCGCAGCCGCTCCGCAAGAAGATCAACGACATCGTCGCGACCATCGCGCGCGAGGAGGTCGACACCGAGGCGCTGCTGGGCACGGGCTACCGGCAGTCGAAGGACGGCAAACCGGGCAAGGCTCCGGTGCCTTCGCTCGGTGCGAAGGCGACCAAGGCGGCGAAGTCGAAGGCGGGCAAGGCCGGTTCGGCGGGCGCGGTTCTCACCGACCGTCCCGCCACCGAACTCGCCGGGATCATCGAGGAGATGACCGACCGGATGAGGGCCGCCGCCGCCGAGCTCCAGTTCGAGGTAGCGGCGCGCCTGCGTGACGAAGTGGGCGAACTGAAGAAGGAGTTGCGGCAAATGAGGGAGGCGGGGCTCGGCTGACGGCCCCGGGCACCGGGTGTGTTGCAAGACCGACACAAAAACGGTCCAAGCCTGCTACGCCGTCCGGGCGGCTGCGTAGGGTTCTGCGCAACCGCATACGGACGGTAGCGGGGGAACCATTCGAGAGGGGACGGCGCATGGTGGACGTATCCAAGGGCAGTGCGCCCGGGGGCCCTGGGGTCAATCTGACCAAGGGACAGGCCATCAGCCTGGAGAAGAAGGACGGCGGCAGCCTGACCGCGGTGCGTATGGGGCTCGGCTGGCAGGCCGCGCCGCGCCGGGGTCTGTTCGGCTCCCGCACCCGCGAGATCGACCTGGACGCCTCGGCGGTGCTGTTCGCCGACAAGCAGCCGGTCGACGTGGTCTTCTTCCGCCACCTCGTCAGCGATGACGGCTCGGTGCGGCACACCGGTGACAATCTGGTCGGCGGCGCCGGACAGGGCGGCGACGACGAAGCGATCCTGGTCGACCTCCAGCGGGTCCCGGTCCATATCGACCAGATCGTCTTCACGGTGAACTCCTTCACCGGGCAGACGTTCCAGGAGGTGCAGAACGCCTTCTGCCGCATCGTCGACGAGACCAACGGCCAGGAGCTCGCCCGTTACACGCTCGACGGCGGAGGCCAGTACACCGCGCAGATCATGGCGAAGGTGAACCGAGCGGGCGCGGGCTGGCAGATGACGGCCCTCGGAAACCCGGCCAACGGCCGTACGTTCCAGGACCTGATGCCGGCGATCCTTCCGCATCTGTAGACCGCGTCCCGCGCCGCGTCTGTGGACCGGGTCCGCAGAGACGCGTTCGCGGATACGGGTCTGTAGAGCGGATACGGGTCTGTGGTTACGGCACGGGTCTGTGGAAAACGACCGGTCCCGGCCGACGGCCCGGCCCGTCCGGTCGCGGGACGAAGGGCCGGCGCGCGGACGGGCCGGATCACACGGGCGACCGCGGCATCGCGGCGAGGCGCCGTCCGCGTGACACCGGCCGAGGTCGACGGCGGCGGCGTGGGCCGGCGAAGACCGGCCGGGCGGGGGCCCGACCGGTACGAGCGGCTTCCGGAGCCACGCCGCCGTCCCGCACCGCGGACCATGTCCGGCATTCCCGCAGCACCGACACCTGAACACCGACGCGGCACTGACGAGGGGACAGAGGCGATGACGGCCGAGCTGGTCCGGGGGCAGAACCACCCCTTGCCCCACACTCGACTGGAGATCCGGGTGGCGGCCGGCGCACCGCTCCTGGCGTGCGCCACCCTCGGCGACGCACAGGGCACCGTGCGCGGCACCGAGTGGCTCGCCCATCCCGGCTCGCCCACGCTTCCGGGCATCGAGGTGTCGCGCCAGGCCGCCGCCGACCTGCGCTTCCATGTCGATCTGGGCGCCATGCCGGAGCAGGTGGGGCTGGTGCGGATCCTGCTCGCTCTGCCCGAGGACACCGGAGGACCGGACCGCTTCGGTGTCACGGCCGCGCCCTTCGCCGCCGTCACCTCCACCGAGGGCACCGAGATCGCCAGCTTCACGCTCACCGGTCTGGGCGCCGAGTCCGCCGTCGTCGCGCTGGAGCTCTACCGCCGCCAGGGCGCCTGGAAGGTCCGGGCCGTCGGCCAGGGATACGCGGGCGGGCTCGCCGAACTGCTGAGCGACCAGGGACTCGCGCGGGCCCGTGCCGTCGCCACGGGCATCCAGGAGACGGTCGCCCGGCATCTGGCCGGCGCGGTCCAGGCGCCGCTGTCCAGTGCGCCGGACAGCGCCCGGTCCAGGCCCGACGGCGTGCCGTCGTCCGCCGCACCGGCCCCGGCCGGCTCCGTCCCGGCCCAGCAGCCAGCGTCCGCCACGCCACGGGCCGCCGTGCCCGACGCCGTGCCGCAGCCGGCCGGCGCCCAGCAGGACGGAGCGGTCAATTACACGCATCCGGGCCGTCGGACGTCCACACCGCCCACACCACCTCCGGCGGCGCCGCCCGCCGAGCCGGGACAGCCGCGCCGCCCGGTCGCCGGCGATGCCACGGGCTGGTCCCTGGAGGAGCGGCTCTACAACCAGGTCTGGGGCATGTTCGAGGACCTGGCCCGCTCCGTGGCGGCGTACCGCAGTGCGATGGACTTCGCCGAGTCCCGGATGGACCAGGAACTGGACCGGGTTCTCGCCGATCCGCGCAACCGCGTCGGCGGCGCGGGCGACGCCGCCCGGGAGGCGGCCCGCGCCAAGCACGACGAGCTCGCCGCGCGGGCCCGTGAGGTCCTCGACCGCGATCTCGATCAGCTCGTCGCCGAATCCGAGGTCGTCGAGCCCGCGCTGCCGGCCGCCTACGCCCGCTGGGACAACCCCGTATGGCATGCCTATCGCGTTCCGATGGAGATCCCGATGGCGCTGCGCCTGGGCGATGTCCATCTGCCCGAGCACCCGGATCTGCGGATACCGATGCTCGTACGGCTGCCGCTGGAGCGAGGACTCTGGGTGGACAGCGGCCGGGCCGGTTCCGAGGCCGCGCTGCTGATGGACGAGGCCCAGCTCCGCGGGCTCGCCATGGACACCGCGGTCTCCGTCGCCGGACGTCTCCTCGCCGTGTATCCGCCCGGCGAGTTCACGGTCCATGTGATCGACCCGGCCGGTTCGGCGGCCGCCTCGCTGGCTCCGCTGACGGTGACCGGCGTCCTCGCCGAGCCGCCCGCGGCCGGCGCCGCGGGAGTGTCGGCCGTCCTCGCGAAGCTCACGCGGCGGGTGGATCTGCTGCAGATGGCGGTGCGCGGCGGCGCCGCCGGCTCTCTCCCGCCGGATCTGGACGCCGCCGAGCATCTGCTGATCGTCAATGACTTCCCGCACGGCTTCGACGACCGCGCGGTGACCCAGTTGCGCTATCTCGCCGACGAAGGGCCGACGGTGGGTGTGCATCTGCTGATGGTCGTGGACCGTGAGGAGACGAGCGACTACGGACCGGTGCTGGATCCGCTCTGGCGGTCCATGCTGCGGATCACCCCTGTCCCGGACGATCATCTGGCCGATCCCTGGGTCGGCCATGTCTGGACGTATGAGCCGCCCGCGGTCCCGAGAGGCAGCCGGGTGCTCGTCCAGGCGCTGGAACAGGTGGCGGCCGCCAGGCGTGCCTGGCGGCGCTGACCTGCACACTTGGCAGCTCTTTACCTCATTCTTTACCTTCTCTTGGTTTTTCCTGTACTCTTCTTTGCAGCGGAGGGGAGTACTCCCACATCGCGACGTACCCGTCAATACGGACCGCCATCGGTCCCGGGGCGTCGGCCCGGGGAGCGGCAGTGCCGCCCGGGTGGAGGAGACCTCCGGCAGCGACGACGCTGATCAGTTGCCGTACGACGCCGGAGGCGCAAGTGGATGTTTCATGGACCCTGTGGACACTGACCATTCTTGGTCTGTCCGCGTTGATCGCGGTCGACTTCTTCATCGGGCGCAAGCCCCATGACGTGTCGATGAAGGAAGCCGGAATCTGGACGGGCGTCTGGATCGCCCTGGCCGCGCTGTTCGGACTCGGTCTGATGGTCTTCGGCACGAGCCAGGCTTCCGGCGAGTTCTTCGCGGGCTTCATCACGGAGAAGTCGCTCAGTGTCGACAACCTCTTCGTCTTCGTCCTGATCATGGCGAAGTTCTCGGTGCCGTCGCATCTTCAGCAGCGGGTGCTGCTCATCGGGGTGCTGATAGCGCTCGTCCTGCGCGCGGTGTTCATCGCCGCCGGCGCCGCGATCATCGCCAGCTTCTCGTGGGTCTTCTTCATCTTCGGCGCGTTCCTGATCTACACCGCCTGGAAACTCATCCAGGAGGCGCGCTCCGGCGAGGAGGAAGAGGAGTTCGAGGAGAACCGCCTTCTCAAGTCCATCGAGCGGCGCTTCGGAGTCGCCGACCAGTACCACGGCACCAAGCTGTTCATACGGAACAACGGCAAGCGGATCCTGACCCCGCTGATGGTGGTCATGCTCGCCATCGGCACCACCGATGTGCTGTTCGCGCTGGACTCCATACCGGCGATCTTCGGTCTGACCCAGGACCCGTACATCGTCTTCACCGCCAACGCCTTCGCCCTGATGGGGCTGCGGCAGCTCTACTTCCTCATCGGCGGACTGCTGAGGAGGCTGGTGCACCTCAGCTACGGCCTGTCGGTCATCCTGGGCTTCATCGGAGTGAAGCTGGTGCTGCACGCGCTCCACGAGACGGGAGTGCATGTCCCCGAGATCTCCATCCCGGTCTCGCTGGCCGTCATCTGCGGCGTCCTGATCATCACCACGATCACCAGCCTGATCGCCTCCAAGAAGCAGGCGGAGCGCGATGCGGTGGCCGAGGCGGAGAGGGCGGAGAAGGCGGACAGCATCTAAGCCTGACCCGCGCACGGCGGACGCGGGGCGAGCGGCGGCGCTGCCGCTCGCCCCGCCTCCGCGTCCGGCCGCCGGACCGGACCCGTCGGGTCACCAGCCGCGGGCGCGCCAAGCCGCCAGGTGGGGGCGTTCGTCACCGAGGGTGGAGTCGTTTCCGTGGCCGGGATAGATCCAGGTCTCGTCCGGCAGCGGCTCGAAGATCTTCGATTCGAGCCCGTCCATCAGGCTCGTGAAGTCCGCGGGGTTCCCGGTCTTCCCGGGGCCGCCGGGGAAGAGGCAGTCGCCCGTGAAGGCATGCGGATGGCCGTGCGGGTCGTCGTAGACCAGGACGATGGAGCCGGGAGTGTGGCCCACCAGCCGCAGGGCGGTGAGCTCGATCCGGCCGACCTTGATCGTGTCACCGTCCTCGACCGGGACATCGGTGGGGACGGGGATGCCCTCGGCGTCGTACCGGCCCGCGAAAGTACGGGCGCCCGTGGCCGCCACGACCTCGGCGAGAGCCTGCCAGTGGTCGCCATGGCGATGAGTGGTGACGACGGACGCGATGCCGTCGTCGCCGATCAGGGTCAGCAGCGTCGCGGCGTCACAGGCCGCGTCGATGAGCAACTGCTCGCCGGTGGTCCGGCAGCGCAGCAGATAGGCGTTGTTCTCCATCGGCCCGACGGCGACCTTGGAGATCATCAGGGCCGGCAACTCGTGCACATCCGCCGGCCCGCCGACTTTCACCGCTCCGCTGTACGTCATACGGCTCAGCCTATAGCGGAGGCAGCACGGGCAGTTGGCCGTCCGGCGCCTTCAGCGCGGCCCCGTCGCGGCGGCCCGCGAGCCAGCCCATCAGATCCGGCGCCGGCCCGCTGACGGAGAGCGCGGTGCCCTCTGTGCGGCCGGTGCGCCAGATGCGCCCGTCGGACGCGCTCAGGGCCAGTGGCGGGACGGCGGGATTGCCGGAGAAGCGCTCCGCGAGGAAGCCGATCTCCCGGTCGGTGAACTCGTCGGAGAGATCTTCAAGATCACGGCCCAGGCCCAGGTCGACATGGTGCAGCTCGACCTCGGCCCAGCGCCGGAAAGGGACTCGGGCGGCCATGTCCGTGACGCCGTTGCGCATCGTGACCACACGCGTCCAGTCGGCGGGCAGGGCCGAGGAATGCTGGAAGCGGGCGGCGGTGTTACGTACATCGGTGAGCTGGACCGCGAGGGACCTGGACGCGTCCCGCTCGATGTCGGCCTCCCGCGCTTCGGCGCTCTCGTACATCGGCCGGCCCTCAAGAACATTGGCCAAGGCGTCCGCGTTCCTGGCGATATGGGCCAGCACATGTCCACGGCTCCAGCCCGGCAGCCGTGACGGCGCGGCCAGGCCGGCGTTGTCCAGAAGAGCGGCTTCGCTGAGAAGCCGTTCGGTCGCTTCACGTACAGATGCCAGGTCGTGCACATGATCGATCATGTGCAGACGATAGCGCCGCCACTCGATCGGGTGAAGGCAGTCGGCGGCAGCCAAAAATCGAATGTGCGTGCTATAGGCTCGGGAGAGGCATCCTGGCATGTAGGCAATCCGAAGCCCGGCAGACCAAAGCCGGCACATACCGCTTGGCAACCATCGCTGTGGCGACCCCCCTAGTCTGGGATGGGGGCTCCGCCCCTGCTTCTCTTCAGAAAGGTGCGGACCGGCGTGGCCGACCGTCTCATCGTCCGTGGCGCGCGCGAGCACAATCTCAAAAACGTGTCGCTCGACCTCCCCCGTGACTCCCTCATCGTCTTCACCGGGCTCTCCGGGTCGGGCAAGTCCTCTCTCGCGTTCGACACGATCTTCGCCGAAGGACAGCGCCGGTACGTGGAGTCGCTCTCCTCCTACGCCCGGCAGTTCCTCGGTCAGATGGACAAGCCGGACGTCGACTTCATCGAAGGTCTCTCCCCGGCCGTCTCCATCGACCAGAAGTCGACCTCGCGCAACCCGCGCTCGACGGTCGGCACGATCACCGAGGTCTACGACTACCTCCGGCTGCTCTTCGCCAGGATCGGCAAGCCGCACTGCCCCGAGTGCGGCCGGCCGATCTCACGGCAGTCGCCGCAGGCCATCGTCGACAGAGTGCTGGAGCTGCCCGAGGGCAGCCGTTTCCAGGTTCTCTCGCCGCTCGTCCGCGAGCGCAAGGGCGAGTTCGTCGACCTCTTCGCCGATCTGCAGACCAAGGGCTACAGCCGGGCCAGGGTCGACGGCCGGACCATCCAGCTCACCGAGCCGCCCGCGCTCAAGAAGCAGGAGAAGCACACCATCGAGGTGGTCGTCGACCGCCTCACGGTGAAGGACAGCGCCAAGCGCCGGCTGACCGACTCGGTCGAGACCGCCCTCGGCCTCTCCGGTGGCATGGTCGTGCTCGACTTCGTGGACCTCCCGGAGGACGACCCCGAGCGCGAGCGGATGTACTCCGAGCACCTGTACTGCCCGTACGACGACCTCTCCTTCGAGGAGCTGGAGCCGCGCTCCTTCTCCTTCAACTCGCCCTTCGGCGCCTGCCCCGACTGCACCGGCATCGGTACGCGGATGGAGGTCGACCCGGAGCTGATCGTCCCGGACGAGGAGAAGTCGCTCGACGAGGGTGCGATTCATCCGTGGTCGCACGGCCACACCAGGGAGTACTTCGGCCGGCTGATCGGCGGCCTCTCCGAGGCCCTCGGCTTCCGTACGGACATTCCGTGGGCGGGACTGCCGCAGCGCGCCAAGAAGGCCCTGCTGTACGGCCACAAGACCCAGGTCGAGGTCCGCTACCGCAACAGGTACGGGCGGGAGCGCGCCTACACCACCCCCGCCTTCGAAGGCGCGGTCTCCTTCGTCAAGCGGCGGCACTCGGAGGCCGAGAGCGACACCAGCAGGGAGCGCTTCGAGGGCTATATGCGCGAGGTGCCCTGCCCGACCTGTGAGGGCACCAGGCTCAAGCCGATCGTCCTGGCGGTCACGGTCATGGAGAAGTCCATCGCCGATGTCGCCGCGCTGTCGATCAGCGACTGCGCGGAGTTCCTCGGCAGGCTCACGCTGAACGCCCGGGACAAGAAGATCGCCGAGCGGGTGCTCAAGGAGGTCAACGAGCGGCTGAAGTTCCTGGTCGACGTCGGCCTGGACTATCTGTCGCTGAACCGCGCGGCCGGGACACTCTCCGGCGGTGAGGCGCAGCGCATCCGGCTCGCCACACAGATCGGCTCCGGTCTGGTCGGTGTGCTGTACGTCCTCGACGAGCCGTCCATCGGCCTGCACCAGCGGGACAACCACCGGCTCATCGAGACCCTGGTCCGGCTCCGTGACATGGGCAACACCCTGATCGTCGTGGAGCACGACGAGGACACCATCAAGGTGGCCGACTGGGTGGTGGACATCGGCCCCGGCGCGGGTGAGCACGGCGGCAAGGTCGTGCACTCCGGACCGTTGAAGGGCCTCCTGGCCAACAAGGAGTCGCTGACCGGCCAGTACCTCGCCCGCAAGAGGTCCATTCCCACCCCGGACATCCGCAGGCCCGTCGACCCGGCTCGGCAGCTCACCGTGCACGGCGCGCGGGAGAACAACCTGCGGGACATCGACGTGTCCTTCCCGCTGGGCGTGTTCGCGGCGGTCACGGGCGTCTCGGGCTCCGGCAAGTCGACGCTGGTCAACGACATCCTCTACACCCACCTGGCGCGCGAGCTGAACGGCGCGAAGTCGGTGCCCGGACGGCACACCCGGGTCGACGGCGACGACCTGGTCGACAAGGTCGTCCATGTCGACCAGTCGCCCATCGGCCGTACGCCCCGGTCCAACCCGGCCACGTACACCGGGGTCTTCGACCATGTCCGCAAGCTCTTCGCGGAGACGATGGAGGCCAAGGTCCGCGGCTATCTCCCCGGGCGCTTCTCGTTCAACGTCAAGGGCGGCCGCTGCGAGAACTGCTCGGGCGACGGCACCATCAAGATCGAGATGAACTTCCTGCCCGATGTCTATGTCCCGTGCGAGGTCTGCCACGGCGCGCGTTACAACCGGGAGACGCTGGAGGTCCACTACAAGGGCAAGTCCATCGCCGAGGTGCTGGACATGCCGATCGAGGAGGCCCTGGACTTCTTCGAGGCGGTCCCGACGATCTCGCGTCATCTGAAGACCCTCAACGAGGTGGGCCTGGGCTATGTCCGGCTGGGCCAGTCGGCGCCGACCCTCTCGGGCGGCGAGGCGCAGCGGGTGAAGCTGTCGAGCGAGCTGCAGAAGCGTTCCACGGGCCGTACGGTCTATGTCCTGGACGAGCCCACGACCGGTCTGCACTTCGAGGACATCAGCAAGCTGATCACGGTGCTGTCGGGTCTGGTCGAGAAGGGCAACTCGGTGATCGTCATCGAGCACAACCTGGACGTCATCAAGACGGCGGACTGGGTGATCGACATGGGTCCCGAAGGCGGCAACGGCGGCGGTCTGGTCATCGCGGAAGGCACCCCGGAGCAGGTGGCCGGGGTTCCGGCCAGCCACACCGGGAAGTTTCTGCGGGAGATTCTCGACGCGGAGCGGATCAGTGACGCGTCGCCCGAGAAGAAGACCACCACGCGGAAGACCACGGCGCGGAAGACCGCGGCCAAGAAGCCGGTCGCGGCCAGGACGGGCTCCGGGCGCGCCTGACCGTCCCACCCGCCGGGCGGCTGCGGTCGCCTCTTCCCGGGCACAATCCCGGGATGGACGAGACGCTCCCGGCGGGTGAGACGGTACGGACGGATGACGGCGTACGGCTCTGGGCCGCCCGTGCGGCGGACGGCCCGGACGAGCCCGTGGTCCTCTGTCACGGCGGCCCGGGGCTGTGGGACACGCTGGAGGAGGTCGCCGCTCTGCTGGGAGACCGGCCGGTGTTCCGCTGGGACCAGCGTGGCTGCGGGCGCTCCCAGCGGTCGGGGCCGTACAGCACGGGCCGGTCCGTGGCCGACCTCGACGCCGTACGCCGGCACTTCGGGCTGGACCGGATGGCGCTGCTCGGACACTCCTGGGGCGCCCAGCTCGCTCTGAGCTACGCGCTGGCCGGTCCCGGCCGGGTCAGCGCACTGATCTATGTGTCCGGCACGGGCATCGACGACGAGTCGGCCTGGCATCCGCCCTACCGGGAGGCCCTGCGGCGGCGGCTGGGCGAGCACCGGCGCCGCTGGGAGGAGCTGCGGGACCGGCGCGGTGGCCTTTCGGAGGCGGAGGACCGGGAGCTCGCGATTCTCCAGTGGTCGGTGGACTTCACCGACCACGAGCACGCCCTGGAGCATGCCGAGGCGATGGCGACCCCATGGTTCGGCGTCAACCACGAATGCAATGCCACCATCAACGCCGAGACGAGGAGAAGCCTGGCCGTGGGCGGGATGCGGGTCCGGTGCGCGGCGCTGGACATTCCGGTACTCATCGTGGACGGCGAGGCCGACATCCGGCCCCGCCGGGCGGTGGACTCGCTGGAGAGCGCGCTGCCCGACGTGACCCGGACGACCCTCGCCGGTGCCGGACACCTGCCGTGGACCGAGGACCCGGCGGGCTTCGGCGCGGCGGCGCGCGCCTTTCTCGCCGGTAGACGCGTCTGAGGGCTGTCCGGGCCCGGCCGGCTCCGCCGCGTACGGCGGCCGGGCGCGACATGCCTCCGGGCCGGGTCGGTCAAGGATTCTCCGGCGACGACGATCACCGGCCGAACGTCATCCACACCGGCCGCCCGGTGCCATGAGGACGGCCCCCGGACGGCCGCCGGAACGGCCCCGGTATCGTCGCGTATGTCGTCGGCACAGCCGACCGCGGCCCGTCCGACACCGACCGACCCCTGCCCAGTGGAGACACCATGCCCGGCCTGCCCGCTCCTCGCCGTACCGTGCTGAAGGGCGCCGCACTCGCCGGCGCGGCCGGACTGGGTCTGGCGGCCTGTTCCACCGAGTCGAAGCTGGGCCACGCCGAGAACCCGACGCCGACCGCTCCCGTCGACCTCGGCGCGGCGGACGCGATCCCCGTCGGCGGTGCCAAGCTCTACCGGGAACAGCGGCTGGTCGTGAGCTGTCCCGCCGAAGGCGTGTACAAGGCGTTCAGCGCGCAGTGCACCCATGCGGGCTGTCTCCTGGAGAAGCTGGAGGGCACCGTCGGCGACTGTCCCTGTCACGGCAGCCGCTTCGACGTCACCACCGGGCAGGCCGTCCAGGGCCCCGCGACCGTGCCGCTGCCCGAGGTCCCGGTCAGGGCCGACGGCGGCAAGCTCGTCGCCGGTCCGAGCGCCTGAGCCCGGCCCGCACCCGCGCGGGGAACATCGCGGAGATCCCGCCAGGAAGAGGCGCCTCCGCCGAGGTCCGCCGACCGGCGCGAGCCCCGGACGAACGCCCGGCGCGTCCACACTGTCCGTGCCCGCAAGTAGGGTGGACGGCATGGCCGACCCCTCCAGCTACCGCCCCAAGCCGGGACAGATCCCCGACTCGCCGGGGGTCTACAAATTCCGCGACGAACACCGCCGGGTGATCTACGTCGGGAAGGCGAAAAGCCTGCGTCAGCGGCTCGCCAACTACTTCCAGGACCTGACGAGCCTGCATCCGCGCACCCGCTCCATGGTCACCACGGCCGCCTCCGTCGAGTGGACCGTCGTCTCCACCGAGGTCGAGGCGCTGCAGCTCGAATACTCCTGGATCAAGGAGTACGACCCTCGTTTCAACGTCAAGTACCGCGACGACAAGAGCTATCCCTCTCTCGCGGTCACGCTGAACGAGGAGTTTCCGCGGGTCCAGGTCATGCGCGGCGCCAAGAAGAAGGGCGTGCGCTATTTCGGACCGTACGGACACGCCTGGGCCATCCGCGAGACGGTCGATCTGATGCTCCGTGTCTTTCCCGTACGGACCTGCTCCGCCGGGGTGTTCAAGAACGCGGCGCGGACCGGCCGGCCGTGTCTGCTCGGCTATATCGGCAAGTGCTCCGCGCCGTGCGTCGGCCGGGTCACGGCCGAGGAGCACCGTGAACTGGCCGAGGAATTCTGCGACTTCATGGCGGGACGCACCGGTACATACATCCGCCGCCTTGAGCAGCGGATGACCGAGGCCGCCGAGGACATGGAGTACGAGAAGGCGGCCCGGCTGCGTGACGACATAGGCGCGCTGCGCCGCGCGATGGAGAAGAACGCGGTCGTGCTCGCCGACGCCACCGACGCGGATCTCATCGCCGTGGCCGAGGACGAACTGGAAGCCGCCGTACAGATCTTCCATGTCCGCGGCGGCCGGGTCCGCGGCCAGCGCGGCTGGGTGACGGACAAGGTCGAGGCCGTCGACACGGCGGGCCTCGTGGAGCACGCGCTCCAGCAGCTCTACGGCGAGGAGAGCGGCGACGCCGTTCCCAAGGAGGTCCTTGTCCCGGCCCTGCCCGAGGACACGGACGCCGTCACCCAGTGGCTGACCGGGCGCCGCGGGTCGCTGGTGTCGCTGCGGATTCCGCAGCGCGGCGACAAGAAGGACCTGATGGCGACGGTCGGGCGCAATGCCCAGCAGGCTCTCGTCCTGCACAAGACCAAGCGCGCCAGCGATCTCACCACCCGCTCCCGGGCCCTGGAGGAGATCACCGAAGCCCTCGGCCTGGACAGCGCGCCGCTGCGGATCGAGTGCTTCGACATCTCGCATCTCCAGGGCGACGACGTCGTGGCCTCCATGGTGGTCTTCGAGGACGGGCTCGCCCGCAAGAGTGAGTACCGCCGCTTCCAGATCAAGGGTTTCGAGGGCCAGGACGACGTCCGGTCGATGCATGAAGTGATCACTCGTCGCTTCAAGCGCTATCTCCAGGAGAAGGAGAAGACCGGCGAGTGGCCGGAGCAGCCGGAGCCGGAGCCCGTCGTCGGGCCTCCGAGCGAGTCTCCGGAGGGGCCCTTGGCCGGACCGCTCACGGTGGCGCTCGCGATACCTCCCGTCGGGCCGCTGACCGTGCCGGCGCTCGGCACCACGGCGGTCGCCGGGCCTGCCGTGTCGACGGCCCGGACGGGCTCTGCCGCCGAGGACGACGGCAGTCCCAAGCGCTTCGCCTACCCGCCGCAGCTCGTGGTCGTGGACGGCGGACAGCCGCAGGTCGCGGCCGCCAAGCGGGCTCTCGACGAGCTGGGCATCGACGATGTCGCCGTCTGCGGTCTCGCCAAGCGGCTGGAAGAGGTCTGGCTGCCCGAGGACGACGATCCGGTGGTACTGCCCCGCTCCAGCGAGGGCCTGTACCTCCTCCAGCGTGTACGGGACGAGGCGCACCGCTTCGCCATCACCTATCAGCGGGTCAAACGGGCCAAACGCATCAGGACCAGCCCGCTCGATGACGTCCCTGGCCTCGGCGAGTCCCGCAAGCAGGCGCTCATCAAGCATTTCGGCTCGGTGAAGAGGCTGCGGCAGGCGACAATCGAGCAGATCTGCGAGGTGCCGGGGCTGGGCCGCAAGACGGCCGAGTCCGTGGTCGTGGCCCTGGCCAAGGCGGCCCCGGCGGCACCCGCCGTGAACACGGCAACAGGAGAGATCATGGAAGACAACGGGGGCAGCACGCATGACTGAGCACGACCGGGACGGAGCAGGGCACGTGAGTACGGGCACCTCCAAGGAGGCTGTTGAGGCCGTCGACGCGGCCATTCCCGAGCTGGTGATCATTTCCGGTATGTCGGGCGCGGGCCGCAGCACCGCGGCCAAGTGTCTGGAGGACCTCGGCTGGTTCGTGGTGGACAACCTGCCGCCCGCGCTGATCCCCACCATGGTGGAGCTGGGCGCGCGCTCGCAGGGCAATGTGGCGCGGATCGCCGTGGTCGTCGACGTCCGGGGCCGGCGGTTCTTCGACAACCTCCGCGAGTCGCTCGCCGATCTCGACGCCAAGCAGGTGACTCGCCGGATCGTCTTCCTGGAGTCCTCCGACGAGGCGCTGGTCCGCCGCTTCGAGTCCGTCCGCCGTCCGCACCCGCTGCAGGGAGACGGCCGGATCGTCGACGGCATCGAGGCCGAGCGCGATCTGCTGCGCGAGCTGCGCGGCGACGCCGATCTGGTGATCGACACCTCCAGCCTCAACGTCCATGAGCTGCGCGCCAAGATGGACGCCCAGTTCGCCGGCGACGAGAAGCCGGAGCTACGGGCGACCGTCATGTCCTTCGGCTACAAGTACGGGCTGCCGGTCGACGCGGACCTGGTGGTGGACTGCCGCTTCCTGCCCAATCCGCACTGGGTGCCCGAGCTGCGTCCCTTCACCGGGCTCAACGAGGAGGTGTCCGCGTATGTCTTCAACCAGCCGGGCGCCAAGGAGTTCCTCGACCGCTACACCGAGCTGCTCCAGCTCATCGCCACCGGATACCGCCGCGAGGGCAAGCGCTATGTGACCGTCGCGGTGGGCTGTACGGGTGGCAAGCACCGCTCCGTCGCCATGTCCGAGAAGCTCGCCGCGCGCCTCGCCTCCGAAGGCATCGAGACCGTGGTCGTCCACCGGGACATGGGGCGCGAGTGACCGGACGCACCTTCCGTATGCGTCGGCTGCGCCGGGGCGCGCCGGCGCTGTCGGCGCGCGGGCGCGGTGCCCAGCCCAAGGTGGTCGCGCTCGGCGGCGGCATGGGTCTGTCCGCGTCCCTCGCCGCGCTCCGCAGGATCACCGGCGATCTGACGGCCGTTGTCACCGTCGCCGACGACGGCGGCTCCAGCGGCCGGCTCCGCGAGGAGCTGGGTGTCCTGCCGCCGGGCGACCTGCGCAAAGCCCTGGCCGCGCTCTGCGGCGACGACGACTGGGGCCAGACCTGGGCCCGGGTGATCCAGCACCGCTTCCAGTCCCAGGGCGAGCTCCACGAGCACGCGGTCGGCAATCTGCTGATCGTCGCCCTGTGGGAGCAGCTCGGCGACCATGTCCAGGCCCTGGACCTGGTCGGCAAGCTCCTCGGCGCGCACGGCCGGGTGCTGCCCATGTCCGCCGTACCACTGGAGCTGCAGGCGCTCGTACGCGGGCACGATCCGGCGCGGCCCGACGAGGTGGACACGGTCCGCGGCCAGGCCACGGTCGCGCTGACCCGGGGCGAGGTGCAGTCCGTCCATGTGGTGCCGCACGACCCGCCGGCCGTCCCGGAGGCCGTCGCCGCGGTCATGGACGCCGACTGGGTGGTGCTCGGTCCGGGCTCCTGGTTCTCCTCGGTGATCCCGCATCTGCTGGTGCCCGAGCTGCTCGACGCGCTCGTCGAGACCAAGGCCCGCCGGGTTCTCTCACTGAACCTCGCGCCGCAACCCGGTGAAACCGATGGCTTCTCACCGCAGCGTCATTTGGAGGTTTTGGGGCGACACGCCCCTAAACTCGCCCTGGACGTGGTGCTGGCCGACGAGGCCGCCGTGCCCGACTGCGAGTCACTCGCCGATGCCGCGAAACGGTTCGGCGCCGCGGTCGAGCTGGCGCCGGTGGCCGCGCCAGACAGCTCCCCGGTCCATGATCCGGAGCTGCTGGCAGCCGCGTACGACCGTATTTTTCGGATGCATGGAAGGATCGGCCCATGGCGATGACGCCAGCGGTGAAAGACGAGATCGCCCGCCTCCCCGTCACCCGGACGTGCTGCAGGAAGGCGGAGGTCTCGGCGATCCTTCGGTTCGCGGGCGGGCTGCACCTGGTGAGCGGCCGCATTGTGATCGAGGCGGAGCTGGACACCAGCATCGCCGCGCGCCGGCTCCGCAAGGACATCCTGGAGATCTTCGGGCACAACTCCGAGCTGGTGGTGATGGCTCCCGGCGGACTGCGCCGCGGCAGCCGGTACGTCGTACGGGTGATTACCGGCGGCGATCAGCTCGCGCGGCAGACCGGGCTGGTCGACGGCCGCGGCCGTCCGATCCGCGGACTGCCACCGCAGGTCGTCTCCGGCGCCACCTGTGACGCCGAGGCGGCCTGGCGCGGCGCCTTCCTGGCGCACGGTTCGCTCACCGAGCCCGGTCGCTCCTCCTCGCTGGAGGTGACCTGCCCCGGTCCCGAGGCCGCTCTCGCGCTGGTCGGCGCGGCCCGTCGGCTGCAGATCGCCGCCAAGGCCCGCGAGGTGCGCGGCGTGGACCGGGTCGTCGTACGGGACGGTGACGCGATCGGCGCGCTGCTGACCCGGCTCGGCGCGCATGAATCGGTGCTGGCCTGGGAAGAGCGCCGGATGCGCCGCGAGGTCCGGGCCACGGCCAACCGCCTGGCCAACTTCGACGACGCGAATCTGCGCCGCTCCGCCCGCGCGGCGGTCGCCGCCGGCGCCCGGGTCCAGCGCGCGCTGGAGATCCTCGGCGAAGAGGTGCCCGAGCACCTCGCCGCCGCGGGCCGGCTGCGTATGGAGCACAAGCAGGCGTCTCTGGAGGAACTGGGCGCACTCGCCGACCCGCCGCTCACCAAGGACGCGGTAGCGGGCCGGATCCGCCGGCTGCTGGCCATGGCCGACAAGCGCGCGCAGGATCTCGGCATTCCGGGCACGGAGTCCAATCTCAGCGAGGAACTCGCCGACGGACTTGTCGGCTGAGACCGCCTTCGTCCCAACTGCCTGCTGCCGGCGCCGAATAGGTGCTGGCAGCAGGCATTTTGCCGCCGCTTGGCGCGCCCTTGACATGATCATGGAGCGTGGCCAGCCTGGCGTCTGTCCACGGATGTGGCAGACAACGGCAAGGGGGGCACATGAGACGCAGAGCGAGATCGATCCTCGCGGCGGGCACACTGCTGCTGGGCGGCCTGGCGGCGGTGCCGACAGCTCAGGCACAGTCCGGAGCGGCCGGCGAACCGGGTGCGGACGCGGTGAGGGTCTTCGACGCCCAGGTCACCAAGGAGCAGATACCGCTGCTTCTCGCGGCGGGCCAGGACGCGCGGGAATTCGCCGAACTGGCTCCGGAGAAGGGGACGGCGGACGTCGAGCTGTTTCTCACCGGCGCCCAGGCGCGCGCTCTGGAGAAGCAAGGTGTCGAGGTCACCGAGCGGAAGGCCGCGGCGAAGGCCGAGGCCCGGCTGCGGGCCGAGAGCGACGGGGTCTACCGCCCGTACAGCGGCAAGGGCAATCTCCAGGAGGAGATCGTCAAGACCGGGCAGGCCAACCCGCGCATCGCCAAGGTCGTCTCCATCGGCAAGACCGTCCAGGGCCAGGACATCCTCGCGCTGAAGCTCAGCAAGGGCGCGCGGACGACCAAGGACGGAGCCAAGCCGTCCGTGCTGTACATGTCCAACCAGCACGCCAGGGAGTGGATCACTCCCGAGATGACCCGCCGGCTGATGCACCACTTCGTGGACAACTACGGCAAGGACCGGCGGATCACGAAGATCGTCGACTCCACCGAACTGTGGTTCGTCCTCTCCGCCAACCCGGACGGCTACGACTACACGCACAGCGACGACAGTGCCAGGCTGTGGCGCAAGAACCTCCGTGACGTCGACGGCGACGGGACACTGACCTCGGCCGACGGCGTCGACCTCAACCGGAACTTCGGCTACAAGTGGGGTTACGACGACGAGGGCTCGTCGCCGCGGTCGACCGGTGAGACCTACCGGGGCGCCGGCCCGAACTCCGAGCCGGAGACCCAGGCGATCGACCGCTTCGAAAAGCGCATCGGCTTCGACTACGGCGTCAACTACCACTCCGCCGCCGAACTGCTGCTCTACGGCGTGGGCTGGCAGGTCGCCACTCCGACACCGGACGACGTGCTCTACGAGGCGCTCGCCGGCACTCCCGAGAACTCCGCGATCCCCGGCTACTACCCGCAGGTCTCCTCCGAGCTGTACACCACCAACGGTGAGGCCGACGGCCACGCGGCGAACGTCAACGGAACGATGATGTTCACCCCGGAGATGACCACCTGTCAGACCGCCTCCGCCATCGACCCGGCGGACGCCTGGGAGGCGCGCGACTGCCAGTCCGGCTTCAACTTCCCGGATGACGAGAAGCTGATCCAGGGCGAGTTCGCCAAGAACCTTCCCTTCGCGCTCTCCGTCGCCGAGACCGCCGGCCACCCGGACCAGCCCACCTCCTCGGTCGGTCTGACGGCGCCCGACTTCACGCTCGACCCGTTCACCACCTCGTACGCGCGCGGCGCCGACCAGCAGGTCGCCGTCACCGTCCGCAAGTCGGTCCGGGACAAGGAGCTCAACTACCGGATCAACGGCGGCCGTACGCGCGACGAGGACCTCAAGGCGTGGAAGGGCGGCGAGACCTACGGCGGTGAGGACAACCTCCACTTCGACGAGTACCGCGCCGAGGTCGAGGACGCGGATCCCGGCGACAAGGTCGAGGTCTGGTTCACCGGACGGACCAGGAGCGGAAAGTCCACCGCGAGTGATCACTTCACCTACACCGTCGCCGAACGTCCCCGCGCCGACACGCTCGTGATCGCCGAGGAGGGCGCACCGGCTCAGCAGACCAGGGCCTACACCGACGCGCTGCGGGCCAATGGCCGCACCGCCGTCGTCTGGGACGTCGCCGCCCAGGGCGCGCCGCATCCGCTGGGCGTCCTCGGTCACTTCTCCACCGCTGTCCACTACACCGGCGCCGTGGCACCGGGCGGCGACACCCAGCTCGCCGTACGCGACTTCCTCAACGAGGGCGGCAAGCTGATCGAGGCCGGCGAGCTGGCCGGTGGCAACGCCCAGGTCGGGCGGGCCGCGACCAATGACTTCAGCCAGTACTACCTCGGCGCGTACGGACGTACGTCCACCAGCGGGGCCACCGGCTTCACCGGCGCCGGCGCGCTCTCGGGAGCCGGCGGACCGCTCGGCGCGGCGCCCGGCAATCCGCTGAACGCGGCGGGCGCCTACACCGTGACCTCGGACACCCTGGACGCCGAGACCTATCCGCAGTTCAAGAGCGCCCAGGGAGGTTCGTACACCGGGATCGTCAACCCGTACGCGCCGTACGAGGGCCAGTGGATGGCGGCGGCCAGCCACGAGGACGACGACTGGCGGCGCCTCAGCCGCACCGTCGACCTCACGGGCGTCACCGCGGCCGAGAAGCCCGAACTCCGCTTCGCGCTCAACTGGAACACCGAGCCGGGCTACGACCACGCCGTCCTGGAGGCCCACACCTCCGGCGCCGAGGACTGGACCACACTTCCCGAGGCCGGCGGCGCGAGCAGCTCCGCCGTCCCGGACGAGTGCGAGGCCGGATTCTTCCTCGCCGGCCATCCGTTCCTCGGCCACTATCTGACGCTCGGGCCCGACGGCTGCGCCGCGACCGGCACCAGCGGTGCCTGGAACAGCCTCACCGGCAGCTCGAACGGCTGGAAGCAGGTCGCCTTCGACCTCAGTGCCTACGCAGGCAAGAAGGTGGAGCTGTCGCTCAGCTACATCACCGACCCCGGCAGCGGCGGCCGTGGCGTGTTCGCGGACAACGCGCGGCTGGCCGTGGGCGGCGTGGAGAAGGAGTCCGAGGGCTTCGAGACCTCGCTGGGCGTGTGGACCACTCCGGGAGCACCGGAAGGCAGCCCGGCCGTGACAGGAGACTGGGCGCGCTCTCAGGAAGCCTTCAAGGCCTACGCGTCGGTCACGACGCGCGACACCGTGCTGCTCGGCTTCGGTCTGGAGCATGTGCAGGACGCGGAGCGGCGCGCGGCGGTGCTGGGCAAGGCCCTGCGGGCGCTGCGTCACTGATCCGCACATCCGTATGTCTGTACGTACGCCGATGACCTCGGCGAGCGGTGGCCCGTACCCCTACCGATGGGTACGGGCCGCCGTCGGCTCGCAGGGCCGCTCGATGTCACCTCGCGCCCTGCGGAGAGGTAGGGTCATAAGCGGTCGGGGACATCCCATACAACTCGCCGGCGTCGAAACCCGGCGTACCAACGAGGAGATCGGTTCGTGACGATCCGCGTAGGCATCAACGGCTTTGGCCGCATCGGTCGTAACTACTTCCGCGCGCTGCTGGAGCAGGGTGCAGACATCGAGATCGTGGCTGTCAACGACCTGGGTGACACTGCGACCACGGCCCACTTGCTGAAGTACGACACCATCCTGGGCCGCCTCAAAGCCGAGGTGAGCCACACCGCCGACACGATCACGGTCGACGGCCACGTCATCAAGGTGCTCTCCGAGCGCAACCCCTCCGACATTCCGTGGGGCGAGCTGGGCGTCGACATCGTCATCGAGTCGACCGGCATCTTCACCAAGAAGGCCGACGCCGAGAAGCACATCGCGGGCGGCGCGAAGAAGGTCCTCATCTCGGCTCCGGCCAAGGACGAGGACATCACCATCGTGATGGGCGTCAACCAGGAGAAGTACGACGCGGCCAACCACCACGTCATCTCCAACGCCTCCTGCACCACCAACTGTGTGGCGCCGATGGCCAAGGTCCTCCTGGAGAACTTCGGCATCGTCAAGGGCATGATGACCACGGTCCACGCCTACACGAACGACCAGCGCATCCTTGACTTCCCGCACAAGGATCTCCGCCGCGCGCGTGCCGCCGCCGAGAACATCATTCCGACCACCACCGGTGCCGCCAAGGCCACCGCGCTGGTGATCCCGGAGCTGGCGGGCAAGCTCGACGGCATCGCGATGCGTGTCCCGGTCCCGACGGGTTCCGTCACCGACCTGGTTGTCGAGCTGGAGCGCGAGGTGACCAAGGACGAGGTCAACAACGCGTTCCAGAAGGCGGCCGAGGGCCAGCTCAAGGGCATCCTGGACTACACCGAGGACCAGATCGTCTCCTCGGACATCGTCAACTGGCCGGCCTCCTGCACCTTCGACTCCTCCCTGACCATGGTCCAGGGCAAGAGCGTCAAGGTCATCGGCTGGTACGACAACGAGTGGGGCTACTCCAACCGTCTGGTCGATCTGACCGTCTTCGTCGGCGGCCAGCTCTGATCCAGGGCAGGTAAGGCACCTCGATGTGAGTGACAGGGCTCGGTCGGCGCGAAGCGCGCCGTTCGAGCCCTGTTGGCCTGTCCAGACCTTCCAAGGAGTCCAGCAGTAGATATGAAGACGATCGACGAACTTCTCGCCGAAGGGGTCGCCGGCAAGCGCGTATTCGTCCGCGCCGACCTCAATGTGCCGCTCGAACACGGCACCGGCAGTGCAAAGATCACCGACGACGGCCGTATCCGCGCCGTTCAGCCGACCATCGCCACCCTCGCCGAGGCCGGCGCCCGCGTGATCGTCGCGTCCCACCTGGGCCGTCCCAAGGGCGCTCCGGATCCCGCCTTCTCGCTCGCACCGGCGGCCGCGCGCCTCGGCGAACTCCTCGGCGCCGACGTGGCGTTCGCGACCGACACGGTCGGCGAGTCGGCCACGTCCGTTGTCGCGGGCCTCGCCGACGGCCAGGTCGCCGTCATCGAGAACCTCCGCTTCAACGCCGGTGAGACCTCGAAGGACGACGCCGAGCGCGGTGCCTTCGCCGACCAGCTCGCCGGACTCGCCGACCTGTATGTGGGCGACGGTTTCGGCGCGGTGCACCGCAAGCACGCCTCGGTCTTCGACCTCCCGGCTCGCCTGCCGCACGCGGCCGGCTATCTGATCGCCACCGAGGTCGGCGTCCTCAAGAAGCTCACCGACGATGTCAAGCGGCCGTACGCGGTCGTCCTCGGCGGCGCCAAGGTCTCCGACAAGCTCGGGGTCATCGACCACCTGCTGGACAAGGCCGACCGCATCCTGATCGGCGGCGGCATGCTCTTCACCTTCCTCAAGGCGCAGGGGCACGAGATCGGCTCCTCGCTTCTCCAGGAGGACCAGATCACGGTCGTCCAGGAGTATCTGGAGCGGGCCAAGGAGCGCGGTGTGGAGTTCGTGCTCCCTGTCGACGTCCTGGTCGCGCCGGAGTTCCCGGACCTGAAGACCAAGGCCCCGGCGCACCCCACCACGGTCGCCGCGGACGCCATGCCGGCCGGACAGCAGGGCCTGGACATCGGTCCCGAGACCTGCGCGCTCTACGCCTCGAAGCTCGCCGACGCCGCCACCGTCTTCTGGAACGGTCCCATGGGCGTCTTCGAGCACCCCGACTACGCCGAGGGCACCCGTGCCGTCGCCCAGGCGCTCGTCGACTCCCCGGCCTTCTCGGTCGTCGGCGGTGGCGACTCCGCCGCGGCCGTCCGGATCCTGGGCTTCGACGAGAAGGCTTTCGGCCATATCTCGACCGGTGGCGGCGCGAGCCTCGAATACCTCGAAGGCAAGACGCTTCCCGGCCTCGCCGCACTGGAGGACTGACCCTTTTATGACTGCTTCATCCGAAAAGGTCGAACGCAAGCCGCTGATGGCGGGCAACTGGAAGATGAACCTCAACCACCTTGAGGCCATCGCGCACGTCCAGAAGCTCGCCTTCGCGCTGGCCGACAAGGACTACGACGCCGTCGAGGTCGCCGTCCTGCCGCCCTTCACCGATCTGCGGTCCGTGCAGACGCTGGTCGACGGCGACAAGCTCAAGATCAAGTACGGTGCCCAGGACGTCTCGCGGCACGACTCCGGTGCCTACACCGGCGAGATCTCCGGCTCCATGCTGGCCAAGCTCAAGTGCGCCTATGTCGCCGTCGGACACTCCGAGCGGCGCCAGTACCACGCCGAGACGGACGAGATCTGCAACGCCAAGGTCAAGGTCGCGTACCGGCACGGCCTGACGCCGATCCTCTGTGTCGGCGAGGGCCTGGACGTACGCAAGGCCGGTGAGCAGGTCGCGTACACCCTGGGCCAGCTCGACGGCGGGCTCAAGGACATCCCGGCCGACCAGGCCGAGTCCATCGTGATCGCGTACGAGCCGGTGTGGGCCATCGGTACCGGCGAGGTCGCCACCCCGGAGGACGCCCAGGAGGTCTGCGGAGCGATCCGCGGGCGGCTGGCGGAGCTGTACTCGCAGGAGCTGGCCGACAAGGTCCGGATCCAGTACGGCGGCTCGGTGAAGTCCGGGAATGTAGCCGCGATCATGGCCCAGCCCGATGTGGACGGCGCCCTGGTGGGCGGCGCCGCGCTGGACGCCGAGGAGTTTGTCAAGATCGTCAGGTTCCGCGACCAGTAAGTATGCGGTAGCACGGATCCGTCGTACCCTTGCGGGGGCCGAGTCGGCATGATGTCAGATGTCGGCCGGCCCCCGTTGTCCGTCAGTCCTGTCAGTCCCGTCCGTCCGAGGAAGTTGGTTCAGCCGTGGTTCTGGGGTTCTCGATCGCCCTCATCATCTTCAGCCTGCTGCTGATGCTTCTGGTGCTGATGCACAAGGGCAAGGGCGGCGGCCTCTCCGACATGTTCGGTGGCGGAATGCAGTCGTCCGTCGGTGGTTCCTCTGTCGCCGAGCGTAACCTCGACCGCATCACCGTGGTTGTCGGTCTGCTGTGGTTCGCGAGCATTGTCGTACTTGGTCTGGTCCTCAAGCTGGACAGCTGACCTCAGGTACGGTACGGCGGCGCGGGCGCGGCCTATCATGAGGTTCAACGCCCCGCGGCGAGGGGTAACTCCCTTCACTGGAAGCGCGTTGGGCCTTACGTAGACTGGGGCGCCCGGCAGCGGAGCTGCCTATCGATGCTTTGCGGCACCATCACGCAGGGAGTTACGACCGTGGCAAGTGGCAACGCGATCCGGGGAAGCCGGGTCGGAGCGGGGCCGATGGGTGAGGCCGAGCGTGGCGAGTCCGCGCCCCGCCTGCGCATCTCCTTCTGGTGCTCCAACGGGCACGAGACGGTGCCGAGCTTCGCCAGTGACGCACAGGTTCCGGAGACGTGGGACTGCCCGCGCTGCGGATTCCCGGCCGGTCAGGACCGGGACAATCCGCCGGACCCGCCGCGCACCGAGCCGTACAAGACGCATCTCGCCTATGTGCGAGAGCGGCGCAGCGACGCCGACGGCGAAGCGATCCTCGCCGAGGCGCTCGCCAAACTCCGCGGCGAACTCTGAGGGCTGTCCCTTGGGCCCTGCCCGAGACGTGTTCCAGCGGTCCCGTCAGCGCCGCGCCGCGGTACCGCGTGTTTTCTGATCCGGCCGGACATCCACAGGTGTCCGGCCGGAACGCTTTTGTTCCCGCGCCCTCCCGGTGCGATCCGCGCCGGTGTCCGGCCGCGTTGTCAGTGGCAGCCCCTACGGTCATGAAGCAATGGACCGAAAGGGGGAGTTGTGACGGCTGTCGACTCGGTACCGGTAGGAGCGCCGACCTGGCGCGGAGGGTTCGGCCGGCTCTGGTCGGCCGCGGTGGTCTCCCGATTCGGTGACGCGCTGCGCACGGCGGCCGTGCCACTGCTCGCCGCCTCGCTCACGGACGATCCACTGCTGATCGCGTCGGTGACGGGCTGCGGCTATCTGCCGTGGCTGCTGTTCGGGCTGCTCGGCGGCGCGGTCGCCGACCGGGTCGACCAGCGGCGGGCGATGTGGGCCGTCGATCTGGCGCGGGCCGCGCTGATGGCGGCCTTCGCGGTGGCCGTGGGTCTGGGCCACGCCTCGATCGCGCTGCTGCTCGCGCTCGCCTTCGCGCTCACCACGCTCCAGACCCTGTTCGACAACGCCGCGACGGCCCTGCTGCCGTCACTGGTGCCACGCCAGGCGCTGGGCAGCGCCAACGCCCGGCTGATGACCGGGCAGCAGATCGCCGGCGGCTTTCTGGCGGCTCCGCTGGTGCCCGCGCTGCTGCTCGCGGGCGCGGCGGTGCCGTACGCGGCCGATGCCGTGACCTATGGGCTGGCCGCGCTGCTGATCGCCTCGTTGCGGGCCGAGCCTCCGGCGCGGGCGCCACGGAAGGCGGGCACCACGCTGAGAGGCGAGATCGCCGACGGTGTGCGTGCCCTGTGGCGGGACCGCACGCTGCGCGGGCTGTGCACGGCGACCACACTCTGCAACATCGGGATGGGCGCACTGATCGCGACCCTGGTGCTGCATGTCACAGGCTGGCTCGGTGCGGGAAACAGCGGCTACTCGCTGACCATCGCGGCCTACGGAGTGGGAAGCGTGGTGGGCGGCCTGCTGGCCAAGCGGCTGTCCGAGTGGACGGGCCGGGTGCGTGGCATGTTCCTGGCCGGAGTCGTCCAGACCGGCTGTCTCGTGGTGCTGGGTACGGTCCGTGAGACCGCGGCGGCGATCGTCTGCCTCGGCGTTTTCGGCGTCTTCGGCATGGTGTGGAACGTGAATCAGGCCACCTTGACGCAGGAGCGCGGTCCCGCGGAGATGCTGGGCCGGATCAGCTCGGCCTTCCGTACGCTCGCGGTGGGCGGCGCGCCGCTCGGTGCGCTGCTGGGCGGCGCGGCGGCGGCCGGATGGGGCCTGAACACACCCGCGCTGCTGGCCGCCGTGCTGTTCGTGCTTGCCGTCGCGTCGTTGTCGTTTCTGATCAATTAGGTTGGAGACGCAGCAGGGCATGCACGCAGGCACGAGAAGAAGTGGGCTGATGTCCGAAATGAACGCAGGAAGCCGTACCAGGCTCAACCGGATGCCCGAGTGGAGCGCGCTGGGTAAACACCGTGAGCAGTTGGGAGCGACACATCTCCGGGAGCTGTTCGCCTCCGACGCGGGACGCGGCACCGGCTACACCCTCCGGGTGGGCGACCTCTACCTGGACTACTCCAAGCACCTGGTGACGGACGAGACGCTGGCGCTGCTGCGCGAGCTGGCCGCCGCCACCGGGGTGGCGGAGCTGCGGGACGCGATGTTCCGTGGCGAGAAGATCAACACCACCGAGGACCGCGCGGTACTGCACACCGCGCTGCGCGCCCCGCGTGACGCAGTCATCGAGGTGGACGGGCAGAACGTCGTGCCGGCGGTGCACGCCGTGCTCGACAGGATGAGCGCCTTCTCCGACAGGATCAGGTCCGGAGAGTGGACCGGTCACACCGGCCGGCCGATCAAGAACGTGGTCAATATCGGTATCGGCGGCTCCGACCTCGGACCCGCGATGGCGTACGAGGCGCTCCGGTCCTTCACCGACCGGGATCTGACGGTCCGTTTCGTCTCGAATGTCGACGGCGCCGACCTCCACGAGGCCGTGCGGGACCTCGACCCGGCCGAGACGCTGTTCATCATCGCCTCGAAGACCTTCACCACGATCGAGACCATCACCAACGCCACCTCTGCCCGTGACTGGCTGCTGAGCGGCCTCCAGGCCGGCCAGGAGGCCGTCGCCAAGCACTTCGTGGCTCTCTCCACGAACGCCGAGAAGGTCTCCGGATTCGGCATCGACACGGCCAACATGTTCGAGTTCTGGGACTGGGTCGGCGGGCGCTACTCGTTCGACTCGGCCATCGGGCTCTCGCTGATGATCGCGATCGGCCCCGCCAGGTTCCGCGAGATGCTCGACGGCTTCCACCTCGTCGACGAGCACTTCCGCACGGCGCCGCCGGAGGCCAACGCCCCGATACTGCTGGGCCTGCTGGGCGTCTGGTACGGATCGTTCTTCGACGCCCAGACGCACGCCGTCCTTCCGTACAGCCACTACCTGTCGAAGTTCACGGCATATCTCCAGCAGCTCGACATGGAGTCCAACGGCAAGTCCGTGGACCGGGACGGCGATCCGGTCGACTGGCAGACCGGGCCGGTGGTCTGGGGCACGCCGGGCACCAACGGGCAGCACGCCTACTACCAGTTGATCCACCAGGGCACCAAGGTCATCCCGGCCGACTTCATCGGCTTCGCCCGGCCCGTCGCCGGTCTGCGGCCCGGTCTGGCCGCACAGCACGACCTGCTCATGGCCAACTTCTTCGCTCAGACACAGGCGCTCGCGTTCGGCAAGACGCCCGAGGAGGTACGGGCCGAGGGAGTGGCCGAGCAACTGGTGCCGCACAAGACGTTCCGCGGCAACCACCCGACCACCACCATCCTCGCCGAGGAGCTCACGCCGTCCGTCCTGGGCCAGCTCATCGCGCTGTACGAGCACAAGGTGTTCGTCCAGGGCGCCGTCTGGAACATCGACTCCTTCGACCAGTGGGGCGTCGAGCTCGGCAAGGTCCTCGCCAAGAAGATCGAGCCGGTGCTCACCGGGGACGAGGCGGGCGAGCGGCTGGACAGCTCGACCTCGGCACTGGTCTCCACCTATCGCTCGCTGCGCGGTCGCTGAACCGATGGGTGACGGGGGACGACGGCTGCGACCGCCGAACAACACACTGGACAGACGCGCCATCGGCTGGTGGCGCGCGCAGTGGCTGCTGCTGACCGTCGTCCCCGTGGCGGTACTGGCCGTGCTGGGCGTGTTCATCGCCTCCGCGCGGCCGTGGCTCCTCATATCCGCCGCGGCCCTCGCGGTGCTCGGTCTGGCCTGTGCGGCGTTCGTGCCCGTGTGGTGGTTCAGGCTGCACCGGTGGGAGGTGACGGACGAGGCGGTCTATGTCCGCACCGGACTCCTGCGCCAGGAGTGGCGGATCGCGCCGATGTCCCGGATCCAGACCGTGGACACCGTGCGCGGTCCGCTGGAGCAGTTGTTCAGGCTGTCCACGGTGATAGTGACGACCGCGTCCGCCAAGGGCGCGGTGCACATCGAGGGGCTCGACCACGAGCTGGCCGCGGAGCTGGCCGAGCGGCTGACGCGGATCACCCGGGCCACCCCGGGCGATGCCACATGAGCGAGGAGACGGGCCCGCGGGAGCCCCTGGACGAAGGATGGCGGCGGCTCGACCGGCGGACCCTCCTCGTGACCGCGGCGGTCATGGCGGGCGTCGCCCTGAGCGCGAGCGTGCCGACCGCCATCGGCCTGGCGGGCGGCATGCCGCTGTGGAAGGCGACAGCCCTGGTGCTGGCCGGTGCGGCGCTGCTGATTGTCTGCGGCACGGGCGGCGACTACGTCCGATGGCGGCGCACCCGCTATCGCACAGGACCCGAGCGCGCCGAGCTCCACACGGGCCTGTTCCTGGTCAAGCGCCGTTCGCTGGCCCGCGAGCGGATCCGTACCGTCGATCTGACGGCCGACCCGCTGCTGCGCGTGCTCGGGCTGGTGAAGGTCCGCATAGGCACCGGTGAGCACTCCGGCGGCGAGTCCACGCTGGAACTCGACCCGGTCACCAGGGCCGAGGGCGAACGGCTTCGGACGGAGCTCCTCGACCACACGAACGACATGTCCGGAGGCGTGCACGAGGGCACGCTGGCGGTTCTGGACCCGGGCTGGATCCGGTACGCACCGATATCCTTTCTCGCTCCGCTGCTCGGAGGAGCGGCGGTGGGCGGGCTGTTGCAGGTCAGCGAGTGGTTCGGGGTACAGACGCGGGTGATCGACTGGATAGGTGACCGGCTGCGCGACACACCTCTCGGCTGGGCGGTCGTGATACTCGTGGCGGCGGCCGGGCTCGCCGGTGTCGTCGGCGCGCTGGGCCTGTGGATCGAGATGTGGTGGAACTACCGGCTGGAACGGGAGCCGGGCGGCACCCTGCGGGTCCGCCGCGGACTGTTCACCTCCCGCTCGGTCTCCGTCGAGGAGCGGCGGCTGCGCGGTGTGGAGCTGGTCGAGCCGCTCGGCGTCCGGCTGGTCGGCGCGGCCAGACTGGACGCGGTCGCGACCGGGCTCGTCCATGACGACGAGGACAAGCACGCCGACCACAGGAATCTGCTGCCCGCCGCGCCGCGCGCGGTGGCGGACGCGGTGGCCGCGCGGGTGCTGCGTGAATCCGCTTCGCCGACGCGGACGGCCCGCCTCACCGCGCACCCTCGCGCCGCCCGCGCCCGCCGGCTGCGCCGGGCCCTGGCCGCCGCGCTGCCGCCGGTCGTGATCCTTTCGGTCCTCGGCCTGCTGCTGCCCGACGGCCCGCCGGCCAGAGCTCTGCTGTACGCGGCGCTGGCGAGCGCCGTGATCCTGCCGCCGGCGGCCGTACTGCTCGCCCTTGACGCCTACCGCAACCTGGGCCATGGCCTCAGCGGCGCCTATCTGGTGGCCCGCTCGGGATCACTGCGGCGCACGACGGTCGCTCTCCAGCGCGCGGGCGTGATCGGCTGGACGGTCAGACAGTCGTACTTCCAGCGGCGGGCGGGCCTGCTGACACTGACGGCGACGACGGCCGCGGGCGAGGGCGCGTACCACGTCCATGACACGGCACAGGACGAGGGCCTCGCCTTCGCGGAAGAAGCGGTCCCCGGGCTGCTGAAGCCCTTCCTGGAGCCGAAGGACCGGTGGCCGACCGCGGCCCCGGAGAACGCGCACGGCCCGGAGACGCCCTGAAGGACGTGTCCGGGCCGCGGTGCGGGACCAGCGGGACGGCGTCAGGCCGACGCCGGCGGATAGAGGCCCCGGGGCAGGGCGGACGCCGCCGCGGCGTCCAGCAGCCACAGCGTGCGGCTGCGGCCGTGGGCGCCGGCCGCGGGAGCCTGGATCTCGCCCGCTCCCGACAGCGCGATCTCCGCGGCCTTCGCCTTGTCCTCGCCCGCCGCCAGCAGCCACACCTCCTGCGCCGCGCGGATCGCCGGCAGCGTGAGGGAGATACGCAGCGGCGGAGGCTTGGGCGCGCCGTGCACGGCGACCACCGTGCGTTCGGTCTCCCGTACGCCCGGATACTCCGGGAAGAGCGACGCGACATGGGTGTCCGGGCCGACGCCCAGCATCAGGACGTCGAAGCTGGGCACCGCCGCGTGGTCCTCGGGCCGGGCCGCCGCGGCGAGTTCCGTGGCGTACGCGGCGGCCGCGGCCTCCACGTCATTGCCGTACGGACCGTCCGAGGCCGGCATGGCGTGGACCCGCGACGGGTCCACCGGCACCGAATCGAGCAGCGCCTGCCGCGCCTGCGTGATGTTCCGCTCCGGGTCGCCGTCCGGCAGGAAGCGCTCGTCGCCCCACCACAGGTCCAGCCGCGACCAGTCGATCGCGTCCCGGGCCGGCGCCGACGACAGCGCGGCCAGCAGGCCGTTGCCGTTGCGTCCGCCCGTCAGGACCACCGACGCGGAGCCGCGAGCGGCCTGGGCGTCCACGATCTTCGTGATCAGCCGGGCCGCCGCGGCCTGCGCCATCAGCTCCTTGTCGCGGTGGACGACGAGTTGCGGAGCGGTCACTTCGTCGCCGCCTTCTTGGCGGGCGCCTTCTTCTGCACGGCCGCCGGTGCGTCGGCCGCCTTCGCGGGCTCCGCGGCGGGCGCCGGCTGCGACGCGTCGCCCAGCCGGTGCACACCGAACCGCAGCGCCGACGCGTAGATGTCGTCCGGGTCCAGCCGGCGCAGCTCCTCCGCGATCAGCTCGGAGGTCTCCCGCCGCTTCAGCGCCACCGCCCGGTCCGGCTGGCCCTCGATGGCGAGCGTCGCCAGCGAGCCGTCCGCCCGGCCCAGGCTGATCGGGCCGCAGGTGGTCTCCATCCGTACGGCCGTGAGACCAGGACCCGACGAGACCGCGCGCTTCACCGGCACATGCAGCCGGTCAGCGAGCCACATGGCGAGCAGCTCGACGCTCGGATTGGTCTCCTCGCCCTCCACCTCGACCGAGGTGACATCGCAGGACACCTGGTCCAGCGCGGCCGCGACCATCGAGCGCCACGGAGTGATCCGGGTCCAGGACAGATCCGTGTCACCCGGCACATATGTGCCGGCGCGGGCCGTCAGCTCCTCGACGGGATGCTCGGCGGCGTAGGTGTCCGTCACCCGTCGCTGGGCCAGCTTGCCCAGCGCGTCCTTGGCGGGGTCCACCGGCGCGTTGACCGGCCACCACACCACGACCGGTGCGTCGGGCAGCAGCAGCGGCAGTACCACGGACTGGGCATGGTCTATGACCTCGCCGTACAGCCGCAGGACGATCGTCTCGCCGGTACCGGCGTCCACGCCCACCCGCACCTCGGCGTCGAGGCGTGCCTTGGCCCGGTCGCGCGGCGAGCGGGAGACCCGCTTGACGACGACCAGCTTCCTCGACGGATGCTCACGGGACGCCTCGTTGGCGGCCTTGAGCGCGTCGTACGCGTTCTCCTCGTCGGTGACGAGGACCAGCGTGAGGACCATGCCGACGGCGGGGGTGCCGATCGCCCGGCGTCCCTGCACCAGCGCCTTGTTGATCTTGCTGGACGTGGTGTCCGTAAGGTCGATCTTCATGGCCGACGCCAGCTCCGTCCGTCTCGTGCGAGCATTTCGTCCGCCTCGGCCGGACCCCAGGTCCCGGACTCGTACTGCGCGGGCTTGCCGTGCTTGTCCCAGAACTCCTCGATCGGGTCGAGGATCTTCCAGGACAGCTCGACCTCCTCCACCCGCGGGAAGAGGTTCGAGTCGCCGAGCAGCACATCGAGGATGAGCCGCTCGTACGCCTCGGGGCTGGACTCCGTGAAGGATTCGCCGTACGCGAAGTCCATCGAGACGTCACGCACCTCCATCGAGGTGCCCGGCACCTTGGAGCCGAAGCGCATGGTCACGCCCTCGTCCGGCTGGACACGGATGACCAGGGCGTTCTGTCCCAGCTCCTCGGTGGCCGTGTGGTCGAAGGGAGAGTGCGGCGCGCGCTGGAAGACGACCGCGATCTCGGTGACCCGGCGGCCGAGCCGCTTGCCGGTACGGAGATAGAACGGGACGCCCGCCCAGCGGCGATTGTCGATCTCCAGCTTCACCGCGGCGTAGGTGTCGGTCTTCGACCTGGGGTCGATGCCCTCTTCCTGGAGATAGCCGACGGCCTTCTCGCCGCCCTGCCAGCCCGCCGCGTACTGCGCGCGCACCGTGTGCGCCGCGAGATCCTTGGGCAGCTTCACCGCGCCCAGCACCTTTGTCTTCTCCGCCGCGAGCGCGTCCGCGTCGAAGGAGGCGGGCTCCTCCATGGCGGTCAGCGCCAGCAACTGGAGCAGGTGGTTCTGGATCACGTCACGCGCGGCGCCGATGCCGTCGTAGTAGCCGGCCCGGCCGCCGATGCCGATGTCCTCGGCCATGGTGATCTGTACGTGGTCGACATACGACCGGTTCCAGATCGGCTCGAAGAGGGTGTTGGCGAACCGCAGCGCCAGAATGTTCTGGACGGTCTCCTTGCCCAGGTAGTGGTCGATCCGGAAGACCTCGTTGGACGGGAAGACCTCGTGGACGACCTTGTTGAGGTCCTGCGCGGAAGCCAGGTCGTGGCCGAACGGCTTCTCGATGACCGCGCGGCGCCAGGACCCCTCCCGCTGGTCGGCCAGCCCGTGCTTCTTGAGCTGCTGGACGACCTGCGGAAAGAACTTCGGCGGTACGGAGAGATAGAACGCGAAGTTGCCGCCGGTTCCCTGCGACTTGTCGAGATCCTCGATCGTCGACTTCAGGTTCTCGAACGCCTCGTCGTCGTCGAAGTCGCCCTGGACGAAGCGCATCCCCTGGATGAGCTGCTGCCAGACCTCTTCGCGGAACGGCGTACGGGCGTGCTCCTTGACCGCGTCGTGGACCTCCTGCGCGAAGTCCTCGTCCTGCCATTCGCGGCGTGCGAAACCGACGAGCGAGAAGCCCGGCGGCAGCAGGCCGCGGTTGGCCAGGTCATAGATCGCAGGCATCAGCTTTTTGCGGGACAAATCGCCCGTGACGCCAAAGATGACCAGGCCCGACGGCCCCGCGATACGCGGGAGCCGTCGGTCCGCGGCGTCACGGAGCGGGTTCGCTCCGTGGGTTGCGGTCAGGGTTCAGCCCTCCGAAGGGGCGAGGCGCTTGAGCTCCGCCTCGGTCGACTTGAGCAGATCGGTCCAGGCCGCCTCGAACTTCTCGACGCCCTCGTCCTCCAGGAGCTGGACGACCTCGTCGTACGAGATTCCGAGCTTCTCCACGGCTTCGAGGTCGGCGCGTGCCTGGTCGTATGTGCCGCGCACGGTGTCGCCGCTGATCGTGCCCTGGGCCGCGGTGGCGTCGAGGGTGGCCTCCGGCATGGTGTTCACCGTGTTGGGAGCGACCAGCTCCTCCACGTACATCGTGGCCTTGTACGCCGGGTCCTTCACGCCGGTCGAGGCCCACAGCGGACGCTGCTTGTTGGCCTGCGCCCGGTCCAGGACCGCCCAGCGGTCCGTGGAGAAGACCTCTTCGTACGCCTCGTACGCGAGACGCGCGTTGGCCAGGGCCGCCTTGCCGCGGGCCTCCTTGGCCTCGGGCGTGCCCAGCGCGTCGAGCCGCTTGTCGATCTCGGTGTCCACGCGGGACACGAAGAAGGACGCCACCGAGTGGATCTTGGAGAGGTCGAGGCCGGCGGCCTTCGCCTTCTCCAGACCGGTGACGTACGCCTCCATGACCTCGCGGTAGCGCTCCAGCGAGAAGATCAGCGTGACATTGACGCTGATGCCCCGGGCGATGGTCTCGGTGATCGCGGGCAGACCGGCCTTGGTCGCCGGGATCTTGATGAGCGTGTTCGGGCGGTCCACCAGCCAGGCGAGCTGCTTGGCCTCGGCGATGGTCGCCCCGGTGTTGTGCGCCAGGCGCGGGTCGACCTCGATGGAGACCCGGCCGTCCTGGCCCTGCGTCGCGTCGAAGACGGGCCGCAGGATGTCGGCGGCGTCACGTACGTCCGCCGTCGTGATCATGCGGATGGCTTCTTCGACGGTGACCTTGCGGGCGGCGAGATCGATGAGCTGGCTGTCGTAGCCGTCGCCCTGCGAGATCGCCTTCTGGAAGATCGACGGGTTGGTCGTCACGCCCACCACGTGCTGCTGCTCGATCAGTTCGGCGAGATTGCCGGACGTGATCCGCTTGCGCGACAGGTCGTCGAGCCAGATCGCGACGCCTTCGTCGGAGAGGCGCTTGAGTGCGTCTGTCATGAGGATTGCATCTCCTACAGTTCGTATAACAGCGTCAGCGCGCTGACGCCGCAAGAGATTCCCGCGCGGCGGCGGCCACTGCGTCAGCAGTGAAGCCGAACTCGCGGAAGAGGACCTTGCCGTCCGCCGAAGCGCCGAAGTGCTCCAGCGAAACGATGCGCCCTGCCTCACCCACGAAGCGGTGCCAGGTGAGCCCGATTCCGGCCTCGACCGCCACCCGCGCCTTCACGGACGGCGGCAGCACCGAGTCCCGGTACCCCTGGTCCTGCTCCTCGAACCACTCGACCGACGGCATCGAGACGACCCGCGTCGCGATCCCCGCGGCCTGGAGCTGCTCACGCGCCTCCACGGCGAGCTGCACCTCGGAGCCCGTGCCGATCAGCACGACCTGCGGGTCGCCGCCGTCGGCCTCGAAGAGCACGTAACCACCCTTGGCGGCATCGTCGTTGGCCTCGTAGGTCGGCACACCCTGACGGGTCAGGGCCAGACCGTGCGGGGCGCCCTTGGCGTGCCGCTTGAGGATCTCGCGCCAGGCGATCGCCGTCTCATTGGCGTCGGCCGGGCGGACGATGTTCAGACCCGGGATGGCACGCAGCACCGAGAGGTGCTCGACCGGCTGATGGGTCGGACCGTCCTCGCCGAGACCGATGGAGTCGTGCGTCCATACATAGGTGACGGGCACCTGCATCAGCGCCGCGAGCCGGACGGCCGGACGCATGTAGTCGGAGAACACCAGGAAAGTGCCGCCGTAGATACGGGTGTTGCCGTGCAGCGCGATGCCGTTCATCGTCGAACCCATGGCGTGCTCGCGGATGCCGTAGTGCACCGTGCGGCCGTACGGGTCCGCACCCGGCAGCGGGTTGCCCACCGGAAGGAACGACGACGTCTTGTCGATGGTGGTGTTGTTCGATCCCGCGAGGTCGGCGGAGCCGCCCCACAGCTCGGGGATGATCTCGCCGAGCGCCTGGAGCACCTTGCCGGACGCGGCGCGGGTCGCGACGGACTTGCCGGTCTCGAAGGCGGGGAGCTTGTCCTCCCAGCCGGTGGGCAGCTCGCCCGCCCTGACCCGGTCGAACGTGGCCGCGCGCTCGGGGTTGGCCGTACGCCACGCGGCGAAGGTCTTCTCCCAGTCGGCGCGCGTCTCACGGCCGCGGTCGAGCGCCTCACGCGTGTGCGCCAGGACCTCGTCGGCGACGTCGAAGGACTTCTCCGGGTCGAAGCCGAGGACCCGCTTGGTGGCGGCGACCTCGTCCGCGCCGAGCGCCGAGCCGTGCGCGGCCTCGGTGTTCTGGGCGTGCGGGGCCGGCCAGGCGATGATCGAGCGGGCCGCGATGAAGGACGGACGCCCGGTCTCCGCCTGCGCCGCCTTCAGCGCGCGGTACAGACCGGCCGGGTCCAGGTCGCCGCTGGGAAGCTGCTCGACGCGCTGGACGTGCCAGCCGTACGCCTCGTACCGCTTGAGGGTGTCCTCGGAGACCGCGGTCTCCGTGTCGCCCTCGATGGAGATGTGGTTGTCGTCCCACAGCAGAACCAGGTTGCCCAGCTTCTGGTGGCCGGCCAGCGAGGACGCCTCGGCCGAGATGCCCTCCTGGAGGCAGCCGTCGCCGGCGATCGTCCAGATGGTGTGGTCGAACGGCGAGGTGCCGGGCGCCGCGTCCGGGTCGTACAGACCGCGCTCGTAACGGGCGGCCATCGCCATGCCCACGGCGTTCGCGACGCCCTGGCCGAGCGGTCCGGTGGTGGTCTCCACACCGACGGTGTGTCCGTGCTCCGGGTGGCCGGGGGTCTTCGAACCCCAGGTGCGGAAGGACTCCAGATCGGGCAGCTCCAGGCCGTAGCCGGCCAGATAGAGCTGGGTGTAGAGAGTCAGGGACGAGTGGCCAGCCGAGAGAATGAAACGGTCGCGGCCGGTCCACTGCGGGTCGCTGGGGTCGTGCCTCATGAGCTTCTGGAAAAGCACATAAGCGGCGGGGGCCAGGCTCATGGCCGTACCCGGATGGCCGTTGCCGACCTTCTGTACGGAATCCATGGCCAGGACGCGAGCGGTGTCAACCGCCCGGCTGTCCAATTCGGTCCACTCAAGGTCTGTGGTGGTCGGCTTGGTGCTCACCCTGAGTCAGGGCTCCTCTCCACATGTCGAATCCCGGTGTCTGTGTGCGCACCGGTTCGTTGTCGAGCCTACCCTCGCAGCAACGCCCGTCTTTTCCGGTGCCCGGCGGTAATAAACCAGGCACTGCCAGGGTGCAGCGCGGGCGTGAACTTCGCCTCCCGAGGGGCGCGGGACCGTACCGGGAGGGCGCTCAACACGACCCCACCCCCGCGAAGGACGACATATGGGCAACGTCTAGAGTGGCGTGGTACGCGCAAGTCCTTACCGGTGTTTCACGCCCGTGGCTTGCTGGGATTTCTCTGTCAGGGGTGTGCGTGACGGCCGTCGAGTCCCGACCCGCAGGGGTCGTCTTGACTCCGAGCCCGGGGGGCCATCGGCCGTTCGGGGCCCGCGTCAAGGCGTTCGTGGCGCTGACCAAGCCGCGGATCATCGAGCTGCTGCTCATCACCACCGTCCCGGTGATGTTCCTGGCCGCGCGGAGCGTGCCGGATCTGTGGCTGGTGCTCATCACCTGTGTCGGTGGTTATCTCTCCGCCGGCGGTGCGAACGCGCTGAACATGTACATCGACCGTGACATCGACGCCCTGATGGACCGTACGTCACAGCGTCCACTGGTCACGGGAATGGTCTCGCCGCGTGAGGCGCTGGTCTTCGGCCTCACGCTGACCGTGGTCTCGACGCTCTGGTTCGGACTGCTGGTCAACTGGCTGTCCGCGGCCCTCGCGCTGGGCGCGCTCCTCTTCTATGTGGTCGTCTACACACTGATCCTCAAGCGGCGTACCTCCCAGAACATCGTCTGGGGCGGTATCGCGGGCTGTATGCCGGTACTGATCGGCTGGTCGGCGGTCACCAACTCGATGTCCTGGGCCCCGGTCGTTCTCTTCCTCGTCATGTTCTTCTGGACGCCGCCGCACTACTGGCCGCTGTCGATGAAGGTGAAGGAGGACTACGCGCGGGTAGGCGTTCCCATGCTTCCCGTCGTCGCCTCCAATCGAGTGGTGGCCCGCCAGATCGTCCTCTACAGCTGGGTGATGGTCCTCGTCTCGCTGTTGCTGACGCCGTTGGGCTACACCGGCTGGTTCTACACCGCGGTGGCGCTGGTGGCCGGCGGATGGTGGCTCTGGGAGGCGCACGGACTCCAGTCGCGCGCCAAGGCCGGCGAGGCGGGCGGCAAGCTCAAGGAGATGCGGCTGTTCCACTGGTCCATCACCTATGTGTCACTGCTCTTCGTGGCGGTGGCGGTGGATCCCTTCCTGCGCTGACAGCTTTCTCTTCATTTCATTCCGCTTCATATCCGTTTCATCCGTGACGGGCGGGGCGCGTGGCACAGGCCACGCGGCCCGCCCGTCGCCGGTTCGTCTACCCGTCGGTAGCATCCAGGGCATGGCAGAGATCCAGCAGCAGGTGGACGAGAACGACCGGCACGACGAGAGCGACCGGCGCCCGGAGCACGACAGGGCCGGCGCACGGCGGGAAGCGCGCGCCGAGCGCGGGGCCGTCCGGCTGGCCAAGCGGATCGCGGCCTTCGCCAGGCGGCACGGCGGCGCGGAGGGTCATCTTGAGTACGTCGGACGGGCGGGCACTCGCATCGTGCTCGTCGGCGAGGACGGCGACTGGGGCGACCTGGTCGCTCCCACGCACACCGTCGCGAAGAGCGCCGCGGAGAAAGCGGGCCTGACTCTGCACGAGTCCTTCGACGGGGAGTTCGCGGCCAAGGTGCGGACCGGCCCGTACGAGTGGAAGCGGATGGCCGGTATCCAGGTCGGTGGCCGCGCCAACGGCTGAGGCGCGCCGGCGTCCGCCGCCACGCGCTGTCAGACGGCTGAGAGCGCCGGATCCGACTGGGCGGGGATCTCGGCCGTGGTCACCGGACGCTCGCGCAGGCTCATCGCCAGCCGCAGCACGGCGATCCACACCAGGCAGGAGCCGAACATATGGGCTCCGACCAGGACTTCGGGAAGGCCGGTGAAGAACTGCACATAGCCGATACCGCCCTGGGCGAGCAGGACCAGCAGCAGATCACGGGCGCGCGCCCGGGTGTCGACAGGAGCGTCCACCACCCTCAGCACCAGCCACATCGCGACGGCCAGCGCGCAGACGATCCAGGCGAACACCGCGTGCACATGAGCGGCGGTGGACCAGTCGAACGGCATCCGGGGCACATCGCTGCTGTCGCCCGCGTGCGGGCCCGAGCCCGTCACCGTGGTGCCCGCGGCGATCAGCACCACCGACGCCACGACCAGCGCCCAGGACAGCTTGCGCACCGGACGCGGCACGCGCGGGCGGGCGGCGCCGTCGCCCTCACGGGCGCGCAGCCAGGTCAGGGTGGTGACGGTCAGCAGTGCGGAGGCGAGCAGGAAGTGTCCTGCCACCGTCCACGGGTTGAGCCCCGCCCACACCGTGATTCCGCCGAGCACCGCGTTGCCCATCACGATCCAGAACTGCGACCACGCGAGCCGGGTCAGCCCGCGCCGCCAGGGCTTGGTGGACCGCGCGGCGACGATCGCCCAGCCGACGGCCGCGCACAGGACGTACGTCAGCATCCGGTTGCCGAACTCGATGGCGCCGTGCAGTCCCTGCGCCGGTGTGGCGAAGAGGCTGTCGTCCGTGCACTTGGGCCAGGTGTCGCAGCCGAGACCGGAGCCGGTCAGCCGGACCGCGCCGCCGGTGACGACGATCACCACGCTCATCAGGACGGCGCCGAGCGCGGCGCGCCGGAGCGTACGGGGCGAAGGCGTCCAGCGCCGGGCGACAAGGGCGAGGGGGGTCAACACGGCAACCATCGTAGGCGGGAGCTTGTGCGGGTTTTCACGAGGGGTACGTATGCCGCGTCCGTGCTCATCCGCTCACTCCCGTCACTCCCAGCGGAAGAACGCGCCTGCCGCGCCGAGGCCCACCGCGGCCCAGACGGCGAGGATCCCGAGGTCGCTCCAGGGCGTTCCGGCGCCGTGCTGGAGCACGTCCCGCAGACCGTCCGAGAGCGCCGAGATCGGCAGCAGCCCGAGCACCTCCCGCGCCGCGTCCGGGAACTTCTCCAGCGGAACGATCACACCGCCGCCCACCAGCAGCAGCAGGAAGACCAGATTCGCGGCGGCCAGGGTCGCCTCGGCCCGCAGAGTCCCGGCCATCAGCAGACCGAGCCCGGAGAAGGCCGCGGTGCCGAGTACGAGCAGCAGCAGCACCGCGAGCGGGTTTCCGTGCGGCGACCAGCCGAGTATGAGAGCGATCACGGCGAGCAGCACGATCTGGAGGACCTCGGTGACCAGCACGGAGAGGGTCTTGGCGGTCATCAGGGCCCAGCGCGGCAGCGGTGAGGCGGCGAGCCGCTTGAGCACGCCGTACCGCCGCTCGAAACCGGTGGCGATGGCCTGGCCGGTGAACGCCGTGGACATCACCGCCAGCGCGAGGACGCCGGGCGCCAGGAAGTCCACGGCCTCGCCCGCGCCGGTGTCGACGACGTCCACGGTCGAGAACAGCACCAGCAGCAGGGACGGAATGATCACCGTCAGCAGAAGCTGCTCGCCGTTGCGCAGCAGCAGCTTCGTCTCGAACGCGCTCTGCGCGGCGATCATGCGGAGCAGTGGTGCCGCGCCGGGCGCCGGAGCGTAGATGCCGGTGCTCATGAACGCAGCTCCTTGCCGGTCAGTTCGAGGAAGACGTCCTCCAGCGTGTGCCGCTCCACGGAGATCCCGTCGGCCAGCACACCGTGCTGCGCGCACCAGGACGCCACCGTGGCCAGGAGCTGCGGATCGACCGCGCCGCTGATCCGGTACGACCCGGGCGTCAGCTCGGCGGCCGCGGTGCCGTCGGGCAGTGCCTTCAGCAGTGAGCCGAGATCGAGGCCGGGCCGTCCGGTGAAGCGCAGCGTGTTCTCCGCGCCTCCGCGGCACAGCTCCTCGGGACTGCCCTGGGCGATGGCCCGGCCCGCGTCGATGATCACGACATCGTCGGCCAGGGTCTCGGCCTCGTCCATGAAGTGCGTGGTCAGCACCACTCCGACGCCGTCGGCGCGCAGCTCGCGGACCAGATCCCAGGTGGAGCGGCGGGCCTGCGGGTCGAGCCCGGCGGTCGGCTCGTCCAGGAAGACCAGCTCCGGGCGGCCGACGACGGCGAGGGCCAGCGCGAGCCGCTGCTGCTGGCCGCCGGAGAGCCGCCGGTAGGTGGTACGGCCGCAGCCGCCGAGGCCGAGGCGTTCGATCAGGGCGTCCACATCGAGCGGTCGCGCGTGCAGCCGGGCCATGTGGCGGAGCATCTCGTCGGCGCGCGCACCGGAGTACACGCCGCCGGACTGGAGCATCACGCCGATGCGCGGGCGGAGCCGGGCGGCGTCGGCGACCGGGTCGAGACCGAGCACGCGCACGGTGCCGGCGTCGGTCCTGCGGTAGCCCTCGCAGATCTCGACCGTGGTGGTCTTGCCGGCGCCGTTGGGACCGAGCACGGCGGTGACCGTCCCGGCGCGGACCGTCAGATCGAGACCGTCCACCGCGGTCCTGGCGCCGTATCGCTTGACGAGGCCCCGGACCTCGACGACCGGTTCTCCGGAGGTCCGGCCCGCGGCCGAGCCGCTGTCGGGCAGAGAACCACCCGGGGAGACGCTGTACATGCGGGGAAGTTTAGGCAGGTTCGCCAGGCCCCGGGTGCACCGGGGCGAAGTAGACGGCCCAAGGCCGAAGGCGCTCTTCTTAGGTAACCCTTAGTGACAAACGGCACCGCGGCCCGGCCCGGACACGGTTGTCAGGGCCGGGGGAATTACGCAACAATGGCGTTGTGAAATACGTTGGCGAGGCTCCGCAGGAGGAACTCGCGACCGGCGAGCACTCCACTCGCAACCGGATCGCGCGCTCCATCCTGGACCACGGCCCGTCCACGGTCTCCGAGCTGGCGGGGCGCCTCGGACTCACCCAGGCGGCCGTCCGCCGCCATCTCGACGCCCTCACCGCCGACTCCGTGGTGGAATCACGTGACCAGCGAGTCTACGGTTCGCGCGGCCGAGGCCGGCCCGCCAAGGTGTTCGCCCTGACCGACTGCGGCCGGGACGCCTTCGACCAGTCCTACGACAAGCTGGCCGCCGATGCCCTCCAGTGGATCGCCCGTGCGGCCGGCGGCGGAGCCCGTGGCGAGGCGGCCGTCGCCGCCTTCGCCCGCGCCCGGATCGCCGGCCAGGCCGAGGGCTACCGCGAGGCGGTCGAGGCGGCGGAGCCCGAGAAGCGTACCGAGGCGCTCGCCAGGGCGCTGAGCACCGACGGGTACGCCGCCGCGGCGCGCGGCGCGCCCAACGGCCAGGGCGAGCAGCTCTGCCAGCACCACTGCCCGGTCGCGCATGTCGCCGAGCAGTTCCCGCAGCTCTGCGAGGCGGAGACGGAATTCTTCTCCCAACTGCTCGGGACCCATGTGCAGCGGCTGGCCACCATCGCTCACGGTGACGGGGTCTGCACGACCTTCATTCCCCGCGCCACATCACAGACCACCCATCACGCATCTGAACGCACAGCCGGGAGGAACCCCGCATGACGCTCCCCACGGAGACTGCCCATCCTGAGCTTGAGGGTCTGGGCACGTACGAATTCGGCTGGGCCGACTCCGACGCGGCCGGCGCCGCGGCCAAGCGCGGTCTTTCCGAGGCTGTCGTCCGCGACATCTCGGAGAAGAAGAACGAGCCGGAGTGGATGCTGAAGCTGCGGCTCAAGGGCCTGCGCCTGTTCGACAAGAAGCCCATGCCCAACTGGGGCTCCGATCTGTCGGGCATCGACTTCGACAACATCAAGTACTTCGTGCGCTCCACCGAGAAGCAGGCGGCTTCCTGGGACGAGCTGCCCGAGGACATCAAGAACACGTACGACAAGCTCGGCATCCCCGAGGCGGAGAAGCAGCGCCTTGTCGCCGGTGTCGCGGCCCAGTACGAGTCGGAGGTCGTCTACCACCAGATCCGTGAGGACCTGGAGGAGCAGGGCGTCATCTTCCTGGACACGGACACCGCGCTCAAGGAGCACCCGGAGCTGTTCCAGGAGTACTTCGGCACGGTCATCCCGGTCGGCGACAACAAGTTCGCCTCGCTGAACTCGGCCGTGTGGTCCGGCGGATCGTTCATCTATGTGCCGAAGGGTGTGCGCGTCGACATCCCGCTCCAGGCCTACTTCCGTATCAACACGGAGAACATGGGCCAGTTCGAGCGGACGCTGATCATCGTCGACGAGGACGCCTACGTCCACTACGTCGAAGGCTGCACCGCGCCGGTCTACTCCTCGGACTCGCTGCACAGCGCCGTGGTCGAGATCATCGTCAAGAAGGGCGCGCGCTGCCGCTACACGACCATCCAGAACTGGTCGAACAACGTCTACAACCTGGTCACCAAGCGTGCCGTGGCGTACGAGGGCGCGACCATGGAGTGGGTCGACGGCAACATCGGCTCCAAGGTCACCATGAAGTACCCGGCCGTCTACCTGATGGGCGAGCACGCCAGGGGCGAGACCCTGTCCATCGCCTTCGCGGGCGAGGGCCAGCACCAGGACGCCGGCGCCAAGATGGTCCACATGGCACCGCACACCTCGTCGAACATCGTCTCCAAGTCGGTGGCGCGCGGTGGCGGCCGTACCTCGTACCGCGGTCTGATCGAGATCGGCGAGGGCGCCGAGGGCTCCAAGTCCAATGTGCTCTGTGACGCGCTGCTGGTCGACACGATCTCCCGCTCCGACACATACCCGTACGTGGACGTCCGCGAGGACGACGTGTCCATGGGCCATGAGGCGACCGTCTCCAAGGTCTCCGAGGACCAGCTCTTCTATCTGATGAGCCGCGGTCTCTCCGAGTTCGAGGCGATGGCGATGATCGTGCGTGGCTTCGTCGAGCCGATCGCCAAGGAACTGCCCATGGAGTACGCGCTGGAGCTCAACCGGCTGATCGAGCTGCAGATGGAAGGCTCCGTCGGCTAGCTGCCGTGCCGGACGTTCCGGACCCACGAAGACCGGACGGACAGGGCCTGGCCCGGACCGATCCCGGGCCCGACGCGCCGTCCCGCGGCAGCGACCGATTTCTTACGCAGAGGCAGAGAGAGAGCACGACGACAGCCATGGCTGAGGCTCAGAACATTCCGGCGGGCTCCACGACCGCCGGATCGATCGCGGTGGCCGCCGAGTCCACCGTCGCCACGCGCATGAGCGCGCCCCCGTCCTTCGACGTCGCGGACTTCCCGGTCCCGCACGGCCGCGAGGAGGAGTGGCGGTTCACGCCGCTGGAGCGGCTGCGCGGACTGCACGACGGCACCGCCGTCGCGACGGACGGCAGCGTCACGGTCGAGGTGACCGCGCCCGAGGGCGTCGTCGTCGAGACCGTCGGCCGTGACGACGCGCGGATCGGCAGGGCCGGTACGCCGGTGGACCGGATCGCCGCCCAGGCGTACTCCTCGTTCGAGAAGGCCTCGGTCGTCTCGGTGCCGAAGGAGACCGTGCTCGGCGAGCCGATCCGGATCGCCGTCCATGGGGAAGGGGGCACCGCCTATGCGCACCAGGTCATCGAGATCGGAGCCTTCGCCGAGGCGGTCGTCGTCATCGACCACACCGGTGACGCCGTGGTCGCCGGCAATGTCGACTACCTCATCGGCGACGGCGCCAAGCTGACCGTCGTGTCCGTCCAGGACTGGGACGACAAGGCCGTCCATGTCGCCCAGCACAACGCGCTGGTCGGCCGCGACGCCTCCTTCAAGTCGATCGTCGTCACCTTCGGCGGCGATGTCGTGCGGCTCCACCCGCGCGTGCGGTACGCGGGCCCCGGTGGCGAGGCCGAGCTGCTCGGTCTGTACTTCACCGACCGCGGTCAGCACCAGGAGCACCGTCTCCTGGTCGACCACAACGCCCCGCACTGCAAGTCCAACGCCGCCTACAAGGGCGCGCTCCAGGGCACCGACGCGCACGCCGTCTGGATCGGTGACGTCGTGATCCGCGCCAGCGCCGAGGGCACCGACACCTACGAGATGAACCGCAACCTGGTCCTCACGGACGGCGCGCGGGTCGACTCCGTGCCGAACCTGGAGATCGAGACCGGTGAGATCGCCGGCGCCGGCCATGCCTCGGCCACCGGCCGGTTCGACGACGAGCAGCTCTTCTATCTGATGGCCCGCGGTATCCCGGAGACCGAGGCCCGCCGGCTGGTCGTCCGCGGCTTCTTCGCCGAGCTGGTCCAGCGGATCGGGCTGCCCGACCTTGAGGAGCGCCTGCTGGCCAAGATCGAGGCGGAGCTGGAGACCGTGTCATGAGCGGCCCGGTGGACTTCGTCCGTGTCTGCGCGCTGGACGAGCTGGAGGAGGGCACCCCGAAGCGGGTGGAACTCGACGGCACGCCGGTCTCCGTGGTCCGCACCGAGGGCGAGGTGTTCGCGATCAATGACATCTGCTCGCACGCCAACGTGTCGCTGTCGGAGGGCGAGGTGGAGGACTGCATGATCGAATGCTGGCTGCACGGTTCCAGTTTCGACCTCCGGACCGGCAAGCCGTCCGGCCTTCCCGCGACGCGCCCCGTGCCCGTATACCCCGTAAAGATCGAAGGGGACGATGTGCTCGTCTCCGTCACCCAGGAGTCCTGAGTCACCCATGGCAACGCTTGAAATCCACGACCTGCACGTCTCCGTCGAAGCCGAGGGCGGCCCCCGCGAGATCCTCAAGGGCGTCGACCTCACCGTCAGGCAGGGCGAGACGCACGCCATCATGGGCCCCAACGGCTCCGGCAAGTCGACCCTCGCGTACTCGCTCGCGGGCCACCCCAAGTACACGATCACCGGTGGCACCGTGACGCTGGACGGCGAGGACGTCCTGGCGATGACCGTAGACGAGCGCGCCCGCGCCGGCCTCTTCCTCGCGATGCAGTATCCGGTCGAGGTGCCCGGTGTCTCCGTCTCCAACTTCCTGCGCACCTCCGCCACCGCCGTGCGCGGCGAGGCCCCGAAGCTGCGTACCTGGGTGAAGGAGGTCAAGGAGACCATGGAGCGTCTCCAGATGGACGCGTCCTTCGCCGAGCGCAATCTGAACGAGGGCTTCTCCGGCGGTGAGAAGAAGCGTCACGAGATCCTTCAGCTCGAACTGCTCAAGCCCAGGATCGCGATCCTCGACGAGACCGACTCCGGTCTTGACGTCGACGCGCTGCGGATCGTCTCCGAGGGCGTCAACCGTGTCCGCGACACCGGCGAGGTCGGCACGCTGCTGATCACGCACTACACGCGGATTCTCCGTTACATCAAGCCCGACTTCGTGCATGTCTTCGCACAGGGCCGCATCGCCGAGTCCGGCGGCGCGGAGCTCGCGGACAAGCTGGAGAACGAGGGCTACGAGGCATATGCGAAGGGTGGCGTTACGGCGTGACACAGCTGCCGGGCCTTCTCACAGCATCGGATCGACTGCTCGACGAGGCGATCCGCAAGGATTTCCCGATCCTCGACCGAGTCATCCATGACGGCAAGAAGCTCGTGTACCTGGACTCCGCAGCGACCTCGCAGAAGCCGCGCCAGGTGCTCGACGTCCTGAATGAGTACTACGAGCAACACAACGCGAACGTCCATCGCGGTGTGTACACCATCGCCGAGGAGGCCACGGCGCTGTACGAGGGCGCCCGTGACAAGGTCGCCGCCTTCATCAACGCTCCGAGCCGCGACGAGGTGATCTTCACCAAGAACGCCTCCGAGTCGCTGAACCTCGTGGCCAACATGCTCGGCTGGGCCGACGAGCCCTACCGGGTGGACCACGAGACCGAGATCGTCATCACGGAGATGGAGCACCACTCCAACATCGTGCCGTGGCAGCTCCTCTCGCAGCGCACGGGCGCGAAGCTGAAGTGGTTCGGCATCACCGACGACGGCCGGCTGGACCTCTCCAACATCGACGAGATCATCACCGAGAAGACGAAGATCGTCTCCTTTGTGCTGGTCTCCAACATCCTCGGCACGCACAACCCGGTCGAGGCGATCATCCGGCGTGCGCAGGAGGTCGGTGCGCTGGTCTGCATCGACGCCTCGCAGGCAGCCCCGCACATGACGCTCGACGTGCAGGCGCTGCAGGCCGACTTCGTGGCCTTCACCGGCCACAAGATGGTCGGACCGACGGGCATCGGCGTGCTCTGGGGCCGCCAGGAGCTGCTGGAGGACCTGCCTCCGTTCCTCGGCGGCGGCGAGATGATCGAGACCGTGTCGATGCACTCCTCGACCTACGCGCCGGCACCGCACAAGTTCGAGGCAGGCACGCCGCCGATCGCCCAGGCGGTCGGTCTCGGCGCGGCCGTGGACTACCTCAGCGCGATCGGCATGGACCGGATCGCCGCGCACGAGCAGGCGATCACCGAGTACGCCGTGAAGCGTCTGCTGGATGTCCCGGACCTGCGGATCATCGGTCCCGCGACGGCCGAGGACCGCGGCGCCACGATTTCCTTCACACTCGGCGACATCCACCCGCACGATGTGGGGCAGGTGCTGGACGAGCAGGGCATAGCGGTCCGGGTCGGCCACCACTGCGCGCGGCCGGTGTGCCTCCGGTACGGAATTCCCGCGACCACGCGAGCGTCTTTCTATCTGTACTCCACTCCGGCCGAGGTCGACGCTCTGGTCGAAGGGCTGGAGCATGTCCGTAACTTCTTCGGATGAGGGACGACTGACCCGTGAAGCTCGATTCGATGTACCAGGACGTCATCCTGGACCACTACAAGCACCCGCACGGGCGCGGTCTGCGGGACGGCGACGCCGAGGTGCACCATGTCAATCCGACCTGTGGTGACGAGATCACACTGCGGGTGCGGTACGAGGGCTCCCGGATCGCGGATGTCTCGTACGAGGGCCAGGGCTGCTCGATCAGCCAGGCCAGCGCATCCGTACTGAACGAGCTCCTGGTCGGCAAGGAGCTGGCCGAGGCGCGGAAGATCCAGGGCACCTTCCTGGAGCTGATGCAGTCCAAAGGGCAGATCGAGCCGGACGACGCGATGGAGGAGGTGCTGGAGGACGCGGTCGCGTTCGTCGGCGTCTCCAAGTACCCGGCGCGTGTGAAGTGCGCGCTGCTGAGCTGGATGGCGTGGAAGGACGCGACAGCCCAGGCTCTGGGCGACAGCGCGACGAAGGAGACAGCATGAGCGAGAACGAGACCGTGACCATGAAGCCGGCCTCGGAGGACGAGGTCCGCGAGGCGCTGTACGACGTCGTCGACCCGGAGCTGGGCATCGATGTCGTCAACCTCGGCCTGATCTACGGCATTCACATCGACGACTCCAACACCGCCACCCTGGACATGACCCTGACGTCCGCGGCCTGTCCGCTGACCGATGTGATCGAGGACCAGGCGAAGGCGGCGACGGACGGCATCGTCAACGAACTCAAGATCAACTGGGTCTGGATGCCGCCGTGGGGTCCTGACAAGATCACGGACGACGGCCGCGAGCAGTTGCGCGCGCTGGGCTTCAACGTCTGAGCGGACACGTCCGAGGGCTCCACGACCGTTTCCGGCCGTGGGGCCCTTTCGTGTGGCACGCGCGGCAAGGCCGGTGTGTACAGCCGTACGCATCGATACGTACACTCGTACACATGGGATATGGACTGCTGGCCGCGGCGATAGCGGCGGAGGTGGCCGGCACGACGGCCATGAAGTACAGCGAGGGCTTCACCAGACTCTGGCCCTCGCTGGGCACCGTCGCCGGTTATCTGCTCGCCTTCACGCTGCTCGCGCAGACACTGAAGACCCTCTCCGTGGGCACCGCCTACGCGATCTGGGCGGGCACCGGCACGGCGGCCATCGCCGTCATCGGCATCCTCTTCATGGGCGAGTCGGCCGGCCTGGTCAAACTGGCCGGCATCGTCCTGGTGATCGCGGGTGTCATCGTGCTCAATCTCGGAGGAGCCCACTGATGACCCGCCGTTACGACCCCGAGCGGCGCCAGCGCATCATCGACGCCGCGCTCCGGGTGGTCGGGCGCGGCGGTATCGCGGGGCTGAGCCACCGCACCGTCGCCGCCGAGGCCGATGTGCCGCTCGGCTCGACCACCTACCACTTCGCCTCCCTGGACGAACTGCTCGTCGCCGCGCTCCGGCAGGCCAACGAGGGCTTCGCGACCGCCGTACGGGAGAGCGGCGCCCTCGCCGACCCGCGGTGCGATGTCGCCGGAGAGCTGGCCCGGCTCACCGGGGAGTGGCTCGCCGGTGACCGCGTCGGCGTCGAGCTGGAGTACGAGCTGTATCTCGCGGCCCTGCGACGGCCCGCGCTGCGCCCGGTCGCCGCGGAGTGGTGCGCCGCGATGGCCGAAACGCTGTCCCGGCGCACCGACCCCGACACGGCGCGGGCGCTGGTCGCGCTGCTGGACGGGATCTGTCTGCGGGTGCTCCTCACGGACGCGGCGTACGATCCCGGCCACACGCGCGAGATGCTGGCGCGGCTGATTCCATGAGCGGACCCGTCGGCGGCCGTCGTCGCGCCGGTCGTGAGGCGCGCCGCCTTCCGGTGACCGTCCGGGCTGAGCTGGGCCGACGCGTACGCCCGTCACCTGAGACCGGTTCGCCCGGGGAGCGTCCGGCCCGTTAAATTCTGTGCATGACCGACACGACTTCTCCCCGCACCACCGGCGCCGTCGCCGCCGGCCTCGCCACCTTCTCCGCGGACGGCACCGTCCTCGACACCTGGTTCCCGGCGCCCGAGCTCTCCGCCGAGCCCGGCCCCGCCGGTACCGAGCGGCTCTCCGCCGAGCGTGCCGTGGAACTGCTCGGAGAGGGCGCGGCCAAGGCGATCGGGCCCGACGCCCGCCGCGCGGTCGAGGTCGTCGCCGTCCGTACGGTCATCGCCTCGCTCGACGACAAGCCGATGGACGCGCACGACGCGTATCTGCGCCTGCACCTGCTCAGCCACCGTCTGGTCAAGCCGCACGGCCAGAGCCTCGAAGGCGTCTTCGGGCTGCTCGCCAATGTCGCCTGGACCTCGCTCGGCCCTGTCGCCGTCGACGGACTGGAGACGGTGCGGCTCAACGCCCGCGCCGAGGGCCTGCACCTTCAGGTGACCTCGATCGACAAGTTCCCGCGGATGACCGACTACGTCGCACCGAAGGGTGTCCGGATCGCGGACGCCGACCGGGTACGTCTCGGCGCGCATCTCGCCGAGGGCACGACCGTGATGCACGAGGGCTTCGTCAACTTCAACGCCGGCACCCTCGGCACCTCGATGGTGGAGGGCCGGATCTCGGCGGGTGTCGTCATCGGCAACGGCTCCGACATCGGTGGCGGCGCCTCCACCATGGGCACTCTCTCCGGCGGCGGCACGGAGCGCATCGTCATCGGCGAGCGCTGTCTGATCGGCGCAGAGGCGGGCGTCGGCATCGCGCTCGGCGACGAGTGTGTTGTCGAGGCCGGTCTGTATGTCACGGCCGGTACGCGTGTGTCACTGCCCGACGGTCAGATCGTCAAGGCGCGTGAGCTGTCCGGCGCGAGCAATATCCTCTTCCGCCGCAACTCGGTCACCGGCGCCGTCGAGGCCCGCCCGAACAACGCGGTGTGGGGCGGCCTCAACGACGTGCTGCACAGTCACAACTGACCTGCGGCGCCCGCGAGTTCTCCGTACGCCTTCAGCGGCCCGCCGGCCGGCTCCCGGCCGGCGGGCCGCGCCTCTCGCCGGGCCCTCGCGGGCGCGCGCCGGCGGTACCGGTGGGCGTGCGTCCGCGTTCGCGTATCGCCGTCGGCCGCCGGAGGAGACGGCTCCGGCCGCGCCGGTGGAACGCGGAGATCTGCCTCCGGTGAGTGACGGAGCGCCCGGCGACAGCGTGCCGGAGGGGGCTTCGGGGTAACCGAGGCCGGACTGTCAGTGGGTGCTGGTCCAATGAGGGACGTGGAAGGCATGGAGATCATGGACACCGAGAACGCCGACCCGGGGGAACTCGACGCGCTGCGCGCGGCCTTCCCGCCGGAGCGCTGTCTGCCGCCGCTGGGATGGGACGCGGTGCGCGCCTTCGAGCGCGAGCACGGGATCGTCCTGCCCGAGCCGTACCGCACACTGGTCGCCGAGATCTGCGACGGCTGCGGCGACGGACCCGCCGATGTCGACGGCCTGATACCCGTGGCGGCGCTGCCCGCCGACTGGGGCCCCGACCAGGGGCAGCGGGTGCTGTCGGAGCCCTTTCCGCTGACCGAGGCATGGGTGTGGGAGGACGACCCGCGGCCGTACGAGGAGATCGAGCCGCTCATCGACGAGGTCTGCAACCACGGAAGCGTGGTGCTGGGCACGGACGGTTGCGGTATGTACTGGCACCTTGTCGTCACCGGTGCGGACCGGGGCCGGATCTGGAACATCAGCGATGTGGGCGCGGCGCCGTTCGGAGTGGCGTTCGGCCGGAGCGCGGCGGAAGAGGGTTTCGCCGGCTGGGTGAGCCACTGGGCCACCACGCGTCGGCCGTGGTTCGACATCGTGGTGTGAGGTCGTGGACCGGCGAGCGGACCGGCCGGTGTCGGTGCTGACGAGGGCCGTTCGGCGCGCGCGATCCGCCGGCCGGCCACATGACGTGTCAGGAGCCACCGGACGTACGTTCCTTGACGAGTACATGAACCAAGTGGAAACCCGCCGGATGCGTCTACGCTGGGCAGGCCCCGACCCGTACGCCGCAAGGAGAACCAGTAGATGCCCGGAGACCGTCTCGCCCTGCCGCCGGTGCGGCTGCCCTCGGACGCCGAGCTGGCGCGGGACGCGCTTGCCGCCCCACTGCTCGCCCGGGCCGTCCGGCTCGCCCGCTGGGCGGGGCCGGGGACACGGGTGGAAGCCGGAGGAGAACTGGTCGACGAGCAGCTCCCCGCGGCGGCCGAGCTGCTCGGCCTCGACGACGAGCTGGCCGAGGGAGACGGCGAGGCATACGCCAGTGAGGCGTGGCGGGTCGCGGTGGACACCGGGCTGATCGCGGTCGAGGAGCCCGGCAGCGCGGACTCCGCCGAGCCGGTGGGCGCGCGGGACACCGGAGATTCCGCGGCGGACGAGCACGACGCCGAAGGGCGCGTCACGGCGGGCGAGCAGCTCGCGGTGATCACCTCCGGCGCTCCTCAGGACATCCTGTCGCTCTGGCTGGACGCTCTCGATGTCGTGTTCGCCGACGCGACCGCGCCGGTCCTCGACGATCTGGCCGCGGCCATCGGTGACGACGGCGAGATCGACCTCGAATCGCTGGACTGGGACCCGGAGCTGGAGGCGGAGTTCCTGGAGGGCGTCCTCGGCAATCTCTATCTGCTGTCCGTCGCCGACGGAGGAGTGGCGGAAGGGCCCGTGCCCCTGCCCGTGCTCGCCGCCTCCATGATCGTGCCCGACGACATGGGCGAACCCACCGACGACGTCCTTGAGCAGGTGTCCGAGGCGATGATGCGGCTGGACGACCAGTTCCGGCTGCTGGAGCCGATCGGGCTCGTCTCGTATGTACCGGTGGACGAGGCGCTGATGGCGGAGGACGCGCAGGAGGCGCCCGATCCGTCCCTGCCCGTCGACGAGGAGGACGTCTCCCGTTACGGGATGGTGCAGCTCACACCGCTGGGGCTCTACGGGATCAGGGAGCGGATGCTGGAGGCCGGAGTCGACGCGCCCGCCGTCGGCGATCTCGCGGACAAGGACGCGTACGCGCTGCTGGACGGAGTCGCGCACTTCCCGGAGCTGTCGGCGCGCGCCGAGACGGAACAGTGGCTCGACCGCCGCGCGCCGACCGACGCCGCGCGTGAACTGCTCGCCGCCGCCCGTGGCACCGACACCGGCGCGCCGCTGCGCCGGCTCCACTGCCAGCAGGCGCTCTCACTCGTCGGCGCGGAGGCCGAGTCCGCGGTACGGGAGGTCCTGGACGACACGGAGCTGGGCGGTCTGGCGCGCGTCTGGCTCGCCGAGCTGGGATCCGGCGATGTACCGCCGCCGCCCGAATCCATGATCTTCTGGCTGGCCGTGGACACCATCGCGGCGCAGCTCGACGCCGACGGCGAACCGGACGAGCTCCAGGAGCTGGTCGAGGGCCTGGTCGGTCAGCACAGCGGCTTCTTCGCGGAGGCGTGGCGCGTCGACCATCCGGCCACGGCGGACGTCCTGGAGGCGATGGGCCGCCTGCACCGGGACCGTACCGTCTCGAAGGAAGCCAGGAAGGCGGCGTTCAAGGCCCGCTCGCGCCCGAGGGACTGACGTGGAGCCGGATCCGCCGCCTCGTGCCCGGGCGGCGGGTCCGGCTCAGTCGTCAGGTGCGCAGATGCGAGGCGCCGTTCAGGTCCAGCACCGCTCCCGACGACCACTCGGCCCGCGGCGACGCGAGCCAGAGGACCGCGTCCGCGATCTCCTCCGGTGAGGCCACCCGGCCGAACGGGCTCTGAGCGCGGATCGATTCGCCCTCCTCACCGGTCAGCCGGTCCGCGACACGTTCCGTGGTGAAGAAACCCGGTGCGACGGAGGCGACTCCGATGCCGTACGGCGCCAGGGAGACGGCCAGGGACTGGCCGAGCGCGTGGACCGCCGCCTTGGTGGCGCCGTAGGCCGGATGGTCCGGTTCGCCGCGGAAGGCGCCGCGGGAGCCGATGTTGACGATCCGGCCGCCCGTGGACCGGTCGATCATGGAGCGCGCGGCGCGATGGCTGAGCAGCGCGGTGGCCAGCAGGTTGACGGACATATGCCGCTGCCAGGCCTCGGCCCACTCCTCGTACGACGTGGTGGGCAGCGGATGGCGCTCGTTCACGGCGGCGTTGTTGACGAGTACGTCGATTCCGCCGAGCGCCTCGGCCGCCGCGTCCGCGACCCGCGCCGCCCCGGCCGGGTCCGACAGGTCACCGCCCACGAGCACATGGCCCGTACCGGCCAGTGACTCCACGGTGAGCCGTGCGTCGGCCTCGCGGCTGCCGTAGTGGACGGCGACCCGGTCGCCGTTGGCGGCGAAGGCCCTGGCGACGGCGCGGCCCAGGCCGCGGGAGGCGCCGCTGACAAGGACACGGCGGCCGGTTGCGGGCAGGTTCAAGGAAGCGGGCCTCTCGATGTCGGACGGTGTTCAGCCGGCGTTCGCACGCGGGCGGAAGTGTCGGGAGCGTACCTCGGCACAGCACCGCCCTCGTGTGCCCCCCTTGTGCCCACAGGAGACCGTGATGCCGCTGACCCGCAGGGAATTCACCGGAAGATCCGCACTCACCGGGGCGGGTTTCGTCCTCACCGGAGCCGCCGGCGCGCTCGCCACCGCGCCCGGAGCGCTCGCTGCCGAGGACGCTCCCGAGGTCGCCACCGGAGCCGCTCCCGAGCCGGGTTACGGCCGGCTGCTCTCCGATCCCCGGGGTGTACTGGCGCTGCCCGCCGGGTTCACATACGAGATCATCACGCATAGTGGTGTCACCAAGCTGGAGTCCGGCGAGGACACGCCCTCCAACCACGACGGCACCGCCACCTTCGAAGGCCCGCGCGGAGTCACCCTGCTGGTCAACAACCATGAGCTGAAGGGTCCCAGGACCGACTGGGAGTATCCGGTGCCGCTCACCGAGGGCCTGGTCTACGACCCCGCCGCGGCCGGCGGCTGCACGGTCGTCGAGACCCGCCCCGGTGGCCGCACCGCCGAGTGGGTCGGCATCGCCGGTACCTCCACCAACTGCGCCGGCGGACGCACTCCCTGGGGCACCTGGCTCACCTGCGAGGAGAACTCCGACCGGGCCGGCGAGAACGGCATGACCAGGGACCACGGTTATGTCTTCGAGGTGGATCCCTACGACCGCCGCGCCAACCGTGATCCCCGGCCCGTCAAGGCGTTCGGCCGCTTCGACCACGAGGCCGTCGTCATCGATCCCCGTACCGGCTACGCCTATCTGACGGAGGACGCCTCCGGTCCCAACGGGCTCCTCTACCGGTGGATCCCGCCGCACGGCTTCCAGCACGGCCACGGACAGCTCCGCCGCCTCGCCGCCGACGCCGGTGTCCTCCAGGCTCCCCGCTGCTTCGACGCGGGCGGCCGCTTCGTCGACGACCTCTCGCGCGCCACCAGGATCGGCGTCGTCTACGGCGTCGACTGGGTGGACGTACCCGACCGGGACGCGAAGACCGTCGACGTACGCGAGCAGTTCGACGGCGAGGACGTCACCCGGGCCAGGAAGCTGGAAGGCATGTGGTGGGCCGACGGCGGCGCGTACATCGTGGCCGCCGTGCGGCGCACCCGTGACGAGAGCCCGGGTGCGCCGCACGACGGACAGGTGTGGTTCTACCACCCGAGGCGGCGCACGCTGACCCTCAAGGTGCTGCTGGGCGTCAACGCCGACCCCGCCGAGGACGGTGCCTTCGACGGCCCGGACAACATCACCGTCTCGCCGTACGGCGGCCTGGTCGTCGCGGAGGACGGCGAGGGCGTCCAGCACCTCTTCGGTGCGACGGAGAGCGGCCGTACGTATCCCATCGCCCGCAATGACCTCAACGACAGCGAGTTCACCGGTGTCGTCTTCTCGCCCGACGGCCGCACCCTGTACGCGAATATCCAGGAGCCGGGCATCATGCTGGCCGTCACCGGCCCGTGGCGGCGCTCACCGCGGCACTGACCCCGCCGGTCACCCGGCGGGTACGGCCCGTGGACGTGGTGTTCCGTACGGTGCGCCGAGGGCCGGCGGACGGGCCGCACACTGCCCCTGGAAGGGGTGATCCGGCGGCCCGTCGGTCGCCGGGCATGGCGCGGCGGGGCTCATTGGGCGCATACTCCAAGTAATGACAAAGTCAGCCGGATCCCGGCGCCACCTGCCGTCCAGTCCCTTCAACCGCCAGGCCCCGGCCTCTCCACCGCCCGAGCAGTTCGATGTGGGAGACCGTGTCTCCCATGACCAGTTCGGATTGGGCAGAGTCATCGGAGTCGAGGGCGAACATGCCGTGCTCATCGATTTCTCGGGGCGACAGGGGAGGATCCTGAGCCCCTTCGCCAAGCTCACAAAGCTCTGAGACCGAGCCCGGAGCCGGAGGCCAAGCCCCCGAGCCGCCGCGGGTCCTGAAGGACCCCGGCGGCCCGAAGGGGCATGTTTTTTGCCCGCGCGCCCGGTGTCCGGTCGTGCGCGCGCCGGCTGCCCGCGCCGGCTGTGCGCGCGCCGCTCAGAGGATCTTCGCGGAGGGCTTCACCATGCCGCGGACCGTGCGGGACTTCACGAACTCCCCGAGGCCGGTCATCTCCCATTCGCCGGAGAACTGCTTGACCAGTTTCGCCATCATCACGCCGGTCTGCGGCTCGGCGGTGGTCAGATCGAAGCGCACCAGCTCCTCGTCCGTGGCCGCGTCGATCAGGCGGCAGTACGCCTTGGCGACCTCGGTGAACTTCTGGCCCGAGAAGGAGTTGACCGTGAAGACCAGGCCGGTCGCCTCTGCGGGCAGCCGGCCGAGATCGACGACGATCACCTCGTCGTCACCCGCGCCCTCTCCGGTGAGGTTGTCCCCGGAGTGCTTGACGGCTCCGCCGAGGATGGAGAGCTTGCCGAAGTAGCAACTGTCCAGGTGGTTGCGGTTCGGGCCGTAGGCGATCACGGAGGCGTCCAGGTCGATGTCCTTGCCCCGGTACGCCGGCTCCCAGCCGAGACCCATCTTGACCTTGGAGAGCAGCGGGCGGCCGCCCTTGACCAGGGACACCGTCTGGTTCTTCTGGAGGTTGACCCGGCCCTTGTCCAGGTTGATCCTGCCGGTGCCGGGCGCGGCGGGCGCGGCGGGCGGGGCGGCGGGCACCGGCGGAGCCGCGGCGACGCGCGGATCGGCCACCGGGGGAGCGGGCGCGGTGGCAGCGGCCGGTGCGGGCTCCTCGACCGAGACACCGAAGTCGGTGGCGATCCCGGCCAGTCCGTCGGCGTATCCCTGGCCGACCGCACGGACCTTCCACGCGCCGTTCCGCTGGTAGATCTCCACGATCACCAGAGCGGTCTCGGTGCCCAGCCGGGGCGGCGTGAAGGTGGCGAGCACGCTGCCGCCGGCCGCGTCGCGGACGGTGGCGGTGGGCTCGATGCCCTGGAAGCTCTGCCCCGCGGCGTCCGGGCTCGCCGTGACGACGATCTTCTCGATACCGGCCGGGACGGCGGAGGTGTCGACGACGATCGCGTCGGGCGCCGAGCCGCCGCCCGAGCGGTAGGTCACACCGGGGCCCGCCGGCTGGTTGTAGAAGATGAAGTCGTCGTCTGAGCGCACCTTGCCGTCGGCGGTGAGCAGCAGGCCCGATACGTCGAGCCGCACGGGAGCGGCGACGTCCACCGCCACATGAGTGGTGGAGAGAGGGATGTTCGAGCCGGGGGTCATAGCTGTCATGCCAGACGTAACGAACGACCCCGCTTTACCGTTCCCTTACCTACCGCCGGACGGGTCGCGGCCCCGGTGTCCCACCGGTCCCGCTCAGTGCGGCCACCGGGGCGGACGCGTGGTGAAGTGGCCGCCCAGATGGGCGTGGTCCGGATTGTCCGGGTCGAGCTCGCCCTGTTCCGCGACGAGCTTCTCGGCGTACTGCTCCGAGTCGTCCCGCGGCTCGTATCCCAGCGCCCGCGCGGTCGTCAGGTCCCACCACAGCCGGGTGTTGGCGGAGGAGCCGTAGACGACGCTGTGGCCCACGTCCGGAGCGGTGAGCGCGGCGTGGAAGAGCCGGGCGCCGTCGCCGGGGCTCATCCAGACGGAGAGCATCCGCACGGAGGTGGGTTCCAGGAAGCAGGAGCCGATGCGGACGGAGACGGTCTCCATGCCGTGCAGGTCCCAGTAGAGCTGCGCGAGATCCTCGCCGAAGCCCTTGGAGAGCCCGTAGTACGTGTCGGGCCGGCGCGGTGTGTCGACCGGGATCAGCGGGTCGTCGCCGCGCGGGCGCGGAGTGAAGCCGACCGCGTGGTTGCTGGACGCGAAGACCGTGCGCCGGACGCCTTCCGCGCGAGCCGCCTCGTAGAGGTTGTACGTCCCCTCGATGTTGGCCCGCAGGATCTTGTCGAAGGAGGCTTCCAGCGAGATGGCCGCGAGATGGATGATCGCGTCGACTCCTCGCACGGCTTCCCGCAGCGCCTCCTTGTCCGCCAGATCGGCGGTGATCGCGTCCGGCTCGCCGTGGACGGGGACGGCGTCGAAGAGCCGCAACTCGTAGCCGTACGCGGGCAGCAGGCCCCGCATGAGGGTGCCGAGGCCGCCTGCGGCGCCGGTGAGCAGGACGGTGCGGGGTGCGGGCATCGGCGGGAATCTCCTCGCGGCTGGGACGGCTGGGACGGCTGGGACGGCTGGAATCGCTGGGATCACTAGGAGATCCGACCGGATCCACTCTCAGATTCGTAGACAAAATTCACATGCGTGGACACGCTAAAGAGTGCGCGCGGGCAGCGTCAAGTGTCGCGCGGAGGTGGTGAATCCGCTCCTGGGTTGCGGTTTCCCGTCTTGACCTGCGCCGCGCGGCTGCCTTAGCGTGGCAGCGTTCAGAGATATGGACGTCGATCAGAATTGTGCACGAGCGATGAGCGCTCGACGCACGGCCCAGGGAGCGCCCCGTGACCTCAGCCCCGCTCGCCGCCCGCCTCACCCGAGTGGAGGGGCCGCTGTTCTTCCCCGTCACCGCGTACGGCCCCGACGGCACCCTCGACCTTGACGCGTTTCGCGCGCACGTCAGAGGAGGCGTCGCCGCGGGCGCCGCCGCGGTCTTCGCCTGCTGCGGCACGGGTGAGTTCCACGCGCTCACTCCCGAGGAGTTCCGCGCCTGTGTCGAGGCGGCCGTCGAGGCGACCGAGGGCCGGGTGCCCGTCGTCGCGGGCGCGGGTTATGGCACGGCGCTCGCGATCCAGTACGCGAAGATCGCCGAGGAGGCCGGCGCGGACGGACTGCTCGCCATGCCGCCGTATCTGGTCGTCGCCGACCAGGAGGGGCTGCTCCGTCATTACACCGCGCTGGCCGGTGCCACCGGCCTGGAGATCATCGTCTACCAGCGTGACAACGCCGTGTTCACGCCGGAGACCGTCGTCGGCCTCTCCCGGGTGGACGGTGTCATCGGACTCAAGGACGGCTACGGCGACCTCGATCTGATGCAGCGCATCCTCAGCGCCGTACGCACCGAGGAGCCCGGCCGCGACTTCCTCTACTTCAACGGCCTGCCGACCGCCGAACTCACCGGCCTCGCCTACCGCGGCATCGGTGTCACCCTGTACTCCTCCGCGGTCTTCTGCTTCGCGCCGGAGATCGCACTCGCCTTCCACCGGGCCCTGACCACCAACGACGACACCACCGTGAACCGCCTCCTGGACGGCTTCTACCGCCCGCTGGTCGAACTGCGCGCCAAGGGCCGCGGATACGCCGTCTCGCTGGTCAAGGCGGGCGTCAGACTGCGCGGACTGGACGTCGGCGAGGTGCGGCCGCCGCTCAGCGAGCCGCGGCCCGCGCACCTCAAGGAACTCACCGAGATCATCGCCGCGGGCCACGCCCTGCTCGGCGACGGCGCGGTGGAGCGCGCGTGAAGACCTCCGCCTTCCTCTATCCCTGGGACGTGACGGGCGACCCGGACGCGCCCGCCAGGATCGCGGACCTCGGCGTCCAGCAGGTCACCCTCGCCTCCGCGTACCACTCCACGCGCGCGCTGACGCCACGTCATCCGCGCCATCGCGTCGTCACGGCCGAACACGCGGCCGTCCTCTATCCCGTGGACGAGGCCCGCTGGGCGCGGCGTGAGCCGCGTCCGTACGCCGCCGGCGCCTGGGCCCCGGGCGACGCCTACGGCGAGGCCGCCGCGGCGCTGGCCGGCGCCGGCCTCGACGTGCACACCTGGGTGGTCCTCGCGCACAACTCCCGCCTCGGCGCGGAGCGTCCGGACACCTCCGTGGTCAATGCCTACGGCGACCGCTATCCCTGGGCGCCCTGTGTCGCGCGGCCCGCCGTCGCCGCGTATCTGGTGGAGCTGGCGGCGGAGGCCGCCGTACGTCCCGGAGCGCGCGGCACCGAGCTGGAGTCCTGCGGCTGGTACGGACTGGCGCATCTGCACGCACACGACAAGATCGCGGGCGTCGGCCTCGGTGACGCGGCGCAGTATCTGATGTCGCTCTGCTTCTGCTCCGACTGCCGGGAGGGATACGCCGGACTCGGCGTGTCCCCGGACGAACTCGGCGGTACGGTCCGGCGCGCGCTGGAGCCGGTCTGGGCCACGGGCTCCGCCGACGCCGGCTGGGCCGGGGTCGAGAAGCTCCTCGGCGCCGACCTCGCCGCCGTCACGCTCGACTGGCGCGGCCGGACCGCCCGGGCGCTCCAGGAGTCGGCGGTCGCGGCGGTACGGGCGGCGTCCGGGCCCGGCTTCCAGGTGCTGCTGCACGCCGACCCCGCGCCGTACCGCACCGGCGCCAACGCGGGAGTGGATCCGGCGCACATCCTGGGCGTCGCGGACGGAGTCGTCCTGCCCTGCACCGGAGGAGCGGCGGACGCGATGCTGAGCCCCTTCGCCGCGCACCGCACCGGATCCTCCGTGCTGGCGGCCAACTTCACCGTCGTCAGCGGTATGGGCGGCAGTCCGGCCACGCTCGCCGAGGACGCCGCGCAGGCGGCGGCGCTCGGAGCGAACGAACTGCGGCTCTACCACGCCGGGCTGGCCTCGGACGCGGATCTGACGGCCGTCGCCGCCGGTCTGTCACGTCTCGGCTGATCCGGCTGATCCGGCTGATCCGGCGGGTCCGGCGGGTCCGGCGGGCCCGGCGGGTCCGTCCTGGCCGGCCGTGGCCGGCCAGGTCCGGAGCCGGGCGGTGGCGGCCAGGACGAGCGCCGTCAGCAGCCCTGTCACGCCGGCCACCGGCAGCAGCACGGTGAGGTCGACGAACGCGATCAGGCCCGCGCCGAGGGCCAGCGCCACCGCGTTCGGCGCGAAGATCAGTGTGCCGGCGGTGGCGGCCGTCCGGCCGAGCGCCGTGTCCGGGATGTCCCGCTGCACCGCCGTCAGCGCGGCGATCAGCACACACGGCAGACCGGCTCCGATTCCCAGTGAGGCCGCCAGCACGACGGCGTCGTACGGCAGCGCCCGCAGACCGGCCGACAGCGCGAACAGCGCGATGCCCGCCGCCGCGAACACCCGCTCGGGCAGCCGGCGCAGCAGCGGACCCGCCAGCAGGCCGGTCAGTACGGATCCGGCTCCCTGGACCGCGTACAGCAGGCCCAGATAGCCGGGCGCGTGGCCGAGGCCCCGGTCGACGACCGCGAAACCGGCCGCGCCGCTGAGCCCGGCGAGCAGCATCGTCACCGACGCGGCGAGGACGAGCGGACGTACGGCCTCGGTGTCCCACAGCCGCCGGGCACCCTCCGTCAGCCCGGACCACCGCGCGCCCGAAGGCTCCGGGACCGGTTTCTCCTCGCGTACGCGCATCAGCGCGAAGCACCCGGCGGCCAGCACGAATGTCGCCGCGTCGAGCAGCGCCACGGGCCCGCCGCCGAATCGCGCGTACAGCCCCGCGCCCGCGAGCGGCGCGACGAGCTTCATGCCCTCGTTGGCGGCCGTCCTGAGCCCGTTGAAGTCGCCCAGCAGCCGTCTGTCGACGACCGCGGCGACGACGGCCGTCTCCGCCGCGTCCTGGACGACGCCGCTGACGCCGTATACGAACAGCACGCCGAAGAGGATCCAGACACGGTCCGCCGAATCGACGGCGAGCAGCGAGGTCAGCAGTACCGCCATGGCGAGAGCGCAGCCGATCAGCAGCGGCCGCCGGCGCACCCGGTCGGCGACCGTTCCCAGCAGCGGTCCGGCCACCGTCGGCGCCCACATCGCGAAGACGGTGAGCGCGGCCAGACTGTCGGAACCGGTCAGCGACTTGACCCAGATCCCGGACGCCAGCCACAGCGCGGACGTACCGAAGCCGGACACGATCACACCGGACAGATACAGCACCGCCTCGCGGTCCCGCAGCACACCGCCACCGCTCCAGCCCATCTCTCCACCAGCCCTTCAGCCCGCCGGACGCGCCGCCCGTACGGCCGTCAGCGTGGCGGCTGAGGACCGGCCGGCGCATCGGGCGATCGCCCTATTCACGGGCGGCGGGACGGTCCTCAGAGAGCTCCGGCGGCCGGCCGCCGGACGCGTAACACGGCGAAAACCTGAACTGTCCCTGACAGGGGCACAATCCCCGTACCCACCGGCGACCTTCAGCCACAGAGGAGCACCATGTCAGGCCAGACCGTGGACAGCCCGTCAGAGACCGGCGAGCCGGCACAACGCGGCGCGCTCGACCGCTACTTCAAGATCAGCGAACGTGGTTCGACATACGGACGTGAGATACGCGGCGGCGTCGCCACCTTCTTCACGATGGCCTACATCCTGGTGCTCAACCCGATCATCCTCGGCGGCGCGGAGGACAAGTTCGGCGCCCAGCTCTCCGGACCGCAACTGGTCACCGTCACCGCGCTGGTGGCCGCCGTGATGACCGCGGTGATGGGCCTCGGCGGCAATCTGCCGCTCGCCGTCGCCGCCGGTCTCGGGCTCAACGCCGTCGTCGCCTTCCAGCTCGCACCGCTGATGAGCTGGCCGGACGCGATGGGTCTGATCGTCCTGGAGGGCCTGCTGATCTGTGCGCTGGTGCTCACCGGACTGCGCGAGGCGGTCATGAACGCCATCCCGGTCCCGCTCAAGCAGGCCATCAGCGTCGGCATCGGCCTCTTCCTCGCCTTCATCGGCTTCATCGACGCGGGTTTCACCACCCGTATCCCCGGCGAGACCGGCTCCGTACCGGTCCAGCTCGGCGCCTCCGGACAGCTCTCCGGCTGGCCGGTGCTGGTCTTCTGCCTCGGTGTGCTGCTCATGGTGGCCCTGGTGGCGCGCAAGGCGAAGGGCGCCATCCTGATCGGCATCATCGTGACGACCGTTGTCGCGATCGTCATCAATGAGATCGCGGACATCGAGCCCGCCGCCTGGGGCCTGACCGCGCCCTCGGTTCCCGACGATGTCGTCGCCGCGCCGGACTTCGGTCTTGTCGGCTCCTTCAGCCTGTTCGGCGCCTTCCAGCAGGTCGGAGCGGTGACACTGGTCCTGCTGGTCTTCACGCTCCTCCTGAGCGACTTCTTCGACACCATGGGGACCGTCGTCGGCGTCACCAACGAGGCCGGGCTTCTCGACGAGAACGGCAAGGTGCCCGGCATCGGCCGCGTCCTGCTGATCGACGGCGCGGCGGCGGTGGCGGGCGGCGCCGCCTCGGCCTCCTCGAACACTTCGTACATCGAGTCAGCGGCCGGTGTCGGCGAGGGAGCCCGTACCGGCTTCGCGTCCCTGGTCACCGGCGCTCTCTTCGGGCTCTGCCTGTTCCTCGCGCCGCTCGCGCTGGTCGTCCCGGCGCAGGCCGCCGCTCCGGCGCTGGTCGTGGTGGGCTTCCTGCTGATGTCGCAGGTACGCCACATCGACTGGGAGAAGTACGAGATCGCGATCCCGGCCTTTCTGACGATCGCCGTCATGCCGTTCACGTACTCCATCACCAATGGCATCGGCGCCGGGTTCATCTCCTATGTCCTCATCAAGGCCGTGCTGGGCAAGGCGCGTGAGGTGCACTGGCTGCTCTGGGGCACCGCGGCGCTCTTCGTCGTCTACTTCGCGATCGACCCGGTCGAGCAGTTGTTCAACTGACGGCGGCGCGTGGGCGGTCAGGAGCGGCACGGTGCGGCGGCCCGCGGGTCCGCCCGGCGTGGGCACTCTGTAACGCCCGTGAATCAAGTGCTCAATGGGGCAGTCATCGACGGGTGATGGAGTCGCGCACTGCACCCCCCGCATGGTCTGGCGATCCCGGAGGTTTCCTTGAGCCAGCCTCAGCCGCCCACGCAAGAACAGCTCGACACCTATATACGGACCAGACTCGCCCTCGCCGGTGTCGATCTCGCCCTGCTGCCCGAACAGCCGGACCCCGAGACCGGTGTGCCCACCCGCGACCAGGTGCTGCGTTCGCTGCGGTCCTTCGTCGCCGCGACGCCCGCCGCCATCTCCGGCTGGGCGCCGCCCGTGAGCGCGGCGCCGGCCGCGGCGTACACCCAGCAGGCCTCGCCACCGCTGCTCTATCCGTCGATCACCGAAGCCTGGACCGGAAAGGCGGACCAGCGATGAGCCGCGCGCTCAACCGCCGTGTCTTCCTGGCCGGTTCGGCCGCGGCGACGGGCGCCGTGGTGGGCGGTGCGGTCCTGCCGACGGCCGCGCACGCCACTTCTCCGAACTCACCGGGCGCCAAGCCGTACCTCCCGTACCTCCCGGATATCGACGTACGGGACGCGGCGCGCCGCGATCCCACCGAGGCCACGCTCGCCGAGGCCGCGGTCCTGATGCGGCGCCACCGGCTGACGTCCGCCACCCTCGTGGAGGCGTACCTCGACCGGATCGAGACCTACGACTCCACCTATCAGGCGTATGCCGAGGTGACCGCCACGACCGCGCTGGCCGCCGCACGCCGGGCCGACCGGAGTGCCGGGAAGCGCGGCGTGCTGAGCGGCATCCCGCTCTGCGTCAAGGACAACTACTTCACCGACGGCGTGCCCACGCGCTGCAATTCGTACATCTTCCAGGACTTCGTCCCGGACTACGACGCCACCGCGGTCGCCCGGCTCACCTCGGCCGGCGGCATCGTGCTCGGCAAGGGACAGATGGGACCGCTCGCCACCACGCGCGCGACCACTCCGAACGGGACCGTCACCACCGTCAACGCCTGGACGCCGGACAACCCGGCCACCGATCCCGGCGGCTCTTCCACCGGCCCCGCCTGCGCCGTCGCCGGGCGGATGGCCTCCTCCGCCATCGGCACGCAGACCGGCGGATCCATCGTCCAGCCCTCCAACCGGCAGAACCTCACCGGTCTGAAGCCCACCATGGGCCGGATCTCCGCCTACGGCGTGATCCCGCTCTCCTACACCCGCGACCATCCCGGACCGCTGGCGCGCGACGCGATGGACGCGGCTCTGATGCTGGCCGTGATGGCGGGCCCGGACCCGCACGATCCGCGCACACTCGGCCTGCCGGGCCTGCCGGATCTCGTCCGGGCCGCGACTCCGGTGGTCTCCCGGCGCGGTGCGGTCCGTATGCGCCGCGCGGTCACGATCGGTGTGCCCGCCGACTTCCTCAGCGGCGCCACCGAGGTGCGCCAGGCGTTTCTCGGCCGCCTCGACGCCATATCCGGAGTGACCCTGGTCAATGTCACCTATCCGGACGACTGGGCGCTGCTGACCGGCACCTTCAATGACGCCCGGCTGTCGGAGCGGACCGAACCCTTCCGGCACTGGCTGCGCGAGGATCCGACCAAGTTCGGAGTCTCCCTGCTGAGCTGGCTGCAGGGGCTGATGCTCTCCGGCGACGAATGGATCACGGCGCAGCGGGCCAAGAACCATCTGCTGCGCGAGGTCCTGGACGGCGTCATGGCCCGCTGTGACGTACTGCTCCAGACCGGGCCCGTGCCCTTCGACATCCTCGGCCTGCCGGAGATCGCCTTTCCCGTCGGCTTCACGGCGGGGATACCGGCCGGTGTCATCCTCGGCGGCCGGCCGTACGAGGAGGACAGGCTGCTGGAGGTCGCCGCCGCCTACCAGGCGGTGACCGACTGGCACACCCGCCGGCCCGCGGACCCGGCGGCCAAGCCCGCAGGCCGGGCCGCCGCGAAGGCCGCGGGCGCCGGCCGTCCGCGTCTCTCGGCGGAGGAGGCGGCCGCGCAGAGCGCCTGAGCCCCGGCCGTGCGGCCGCTGCGCGCAGCGGCCGCACGGCCGGCGGTCAGTTCAGCGCCGCCGTCATCATCTTCCGGGCCACCGGCGCGGCCAGACCGTTGCCGCTCACCTCCGAGCGCGCCGCGCCGGAGTCCTCGACGACCACCGCGACCGCCACCTCCTTGCCGGTGGCCGCGTCCTTCGCGTACGAGGTGAACCACGCGTACGGCGTCCGGCTGTTGTCCACGCCGTGCTGCGCCGTGCCGGTCTTGCCGCCCACCTCCGCGCCGTCGATCCGCGCGTTCGTGCCCGTACCGTCCTCGACGACCGTCACCATCGCGTCGCGGAGCTGCTCGGCCGTCGAGGAGGAGACGACGCGCCGCGAGTCGCCGTCCGGCCAGGACAGCAAGGTGTCACCGGCCGCGTCCACGACCCGGGACACCATGTGCGGAGCCGCCAGCAGGCCGTCATGGGCCAGGGCCGACGACACCATGGCCATCTGGAGCGGCGTCGCGGTCACATCGAACTGGCCGATGCCGGACAGCGCCGTCTGCGCGTCGTCCATGCCGGACGGATACACACTCTCCGAGGCCCGCACCGGCATGTCCTGCGCGGTGTCGTCGAAACCGAACTTCTCCGCCATCGCGCGGACCTTGCTCTGACCGAGCTCCACGGCCATCTTCGCGAAGACGGTGTTGCAGGAGTACCTCAGGGCCGTGCGGATACTGGCGTCCGCACAGGGCGCGGACGCGCTCTCGTTGCGCAGGACCGTCGTCGTGGCGGGCAGCGTGTACGGATCGGGGCTCGCGGTCGGCTCGTCGACCGAGCCGTAGAGGCCGTCCTCCAGCGCCGCCGCCGCGACGACCAGCTTGAAGGTCGAGCCGGGCGGCAGCGGCTGCCGCAGCGCCCGGTTGACCATCGGCTTGGCCGCGTCCCCGGTCAGCTTCCGCCAGGCGTCTCCGTCCGTCGTACCGCTGATCTCCGTGGGGTCGTACGACGGGGTGCTGACGACGGCGAGGACACGTCCGGTCGACGGGTCGAGCGCGACGGCCGCGCCCTTCTTGCCGCCCAGCGCGCGATAGCCGGCCCGCTGCACCGCGGGGTCGATCGTCGTCACCACATCGCCCGGTCTGGTCCGCTCGCCCGTGATCGCGCCGAGCGGGCTCTTCAGCCGGCTGTCCGTTCCGTCGAGCACATCCGCGTAGATGCCCTCCAACTGGGTGGAGCCGTACGCCTGCGAGCTGTAGCCGGTGACGGGAGCGTAGAGCGCGCCGTCCGGATAGGTCCGCGCGTACGAGAGATCGCCGTCCCGCGTCCGTCTGGAGCCCGTGACCGGCGAGCCGGCCACGATGATGTCGCCCAGCGGCTGCGCGTACTGCGCGATGGCCTTCCGCCGGTTGTACTGGTCGTCCGCGAGAGCCCGGGCCTCGTACGCCTGGAGCCAGGTCGCCCGCACCAGCAGGGCGAGGACCATCAGCAGACAGACCACCGATGTGTGTCTGATCGTCTTGTTCATCCCGAATGAGGGACGAGCGGGGCCGGAGGCGTGTTCCCGCCGGCCCGGCTTCTCAGAAAGTCTTCATTCCCGGTGTCCGGGGCCGTCCGTCAGAGCCGACGGGTGGCGAGTGTGAGCCGGTCGCGCGCGTCGAACAGCGCGTCCTTGATCATCTGCTCGTGGCCGGGAGTGAGCCGGGCCACCGGTACGGAGCAGCTCATCGCGTCCCGGGCCGGCGTCCGGTACGGGATCGCGATGCCGAAGCAGCGCAGCCCGAGAGTGTTCTCCTCGCGGTCCACGGCGAAGCCCTGCTCACGGACGGTGTGCAGCTCCTCGATCAGCTTCTCGCGGTCGGTGATGGTGTGCTCGGTCAGCGCCGGCAGGGTCTCCGGCAGCATCTTGCGCACCTGCTCGTCGCTGTGGGTCGCGAGCAGCGCCTTGCCGAGCGAGGTCGAGTGGGCGGGCAGCCGGCGGCCGACCCGGGTGAAGGGGCGCAGATAGTGCTGCGACTGGCGGGTGGCGAGATAGACGACATTGGTGCCGTCGAGCCGCGCGAGGTGGATGGTCTCGGAAGTGTCGTCGGAGAGCCGGTCCAGGGTGGGCCGGGCGGCGGCGACGACCTCGTCACCGTCGATGTACGAGGTGCCGACCAGCAGCGCCCGGACGCCGATGCCGTACCGCGTGCCGGTCGCGTCCGTCTCCACCCAGCCCAGCTCGACCAGCGTGCGCAGCAGCATGTAGAGGCTGGACTTGGGATAGCCGACCGCTTCCTGGACCGTGGCGAGGGAGTGCATTCCGGGGCGTCCGGCGAAGTATTCGAGCAGCTCCACCGTTCTCACGGCGGACTTGACTTGTGCCCCACCGGTTTCCGCAGCCGACATCGCCCCTCGCCCTTCTTGCCCTCTTGACCGGTCTCGCCGACCACTCTTGACCACGCGGAACGCGCGGAAATAGAGTCCTTACCGATTCACTATCAGGAATCGTGTTCAGAATACCGAACAACTCCTGATGGATGGCAGAGGTCGGAAGCCGGGAAGGAAGCCGCGGTGACAGCAGCACCAGTCTGGAGTGTCGACCCCCGAACGGGGAAGCCGCGTGAGCAGGTCGCGGACGAGGCCACGGCCGAGGAGATCGACCGCGCGGTGCGCGGCGCCCACACCGCCAGGACCGCGCTCGCCGACCGTACCGCGCGCGCCGCCCTGCTCCGTACCGCCGCGGATCTGCTCGACGCGGCCGGTGACCATGTCATCGAGGCCGCGGACGCGGAGACCGCTCTCGGCCCCGTCCGGCTCACCGGCGAACTCGCCCGCACCACCGCGCAGTTGAGGGCCTTCGCCGAAGTGGTCGACGACGGTGCCTTCCTCGACGTACGCATCGACCACGCCGACGGGACGCGCACTCCGCCCTGGCCCGACCTGCGCCGCTGGAAGGTGCCGCTCGGTGTCGTCGCCGTCTACTCCGCGAGCAACTTCCCGCTCGCCTTCTCCGTGCCCGGCGGCGACACGGCCAGCGCGCTCGCCGCGGGCTGTCCCGTCGTCGTCAAGGCGCATCCCGACCATCCCGCCACCTCCGAGCTCTGCGCCTCCCTGCTGCGCAGGGCCGCCGCGCGAGTGGGTCTGGACGAGAACGTACTGACCCTCGTGCACGGCTTCGAGGCCGGCGTCGAACTGGTCAGGCATCCACTGGTCGCCGCGGCCGGCTTCACCGGTTCGATACGCGGCGGTCGCGCGCTCTTCGACGCCGCGGCCGCCCGGCCCGCGCCGATCCCCTTCCACGGCGAACTCGGTTCGCTGAACCCGGTGGTGGTCACCGAGGCCGCGGCCGCCGAGCGCGCCGAGCAGATCGGCGCCGGGCTGGCCGGCTCGATGACGCTGGGGGAGGGGCAGTTCTGCACCAAGCCCGGTTTTGTCCTGGCCCCGGCCGGCGCCGCCGGAGACCGGCTGCTCAAGTCCCTGACAACGGCCGTCAGCGAGACCGAGCCCGGCGTGATGCTCGACCACCGGATGCGGGACGCCTTCGTCGCGGGCGTACGCGAACGGGCCGGACTTCCCGGCGTCGAGGCCCCGATCACTCCCGGCGCCGGTGGCGAACATACCGTCAGCGCGGGCTTTCTGACCCTGCCGGCCGAGCTGCTCGCGGCCGAGGGGCCGCACGACGTGCTGCTGGAGGAGTGCTTCGGCCCGGTGACGGTGGTCGCGCGCTACACCTCGTCCGACGAGATCACCTCGGTCCTCTCCCGGCTGCCAGGCAACCTCACGGCCACACTCCAGCTCGCCGAGGAGGAGGCCGACGGCACCGAGCCGGGCGCCGCCGAACTGCTCGCGGAACTGACCCCGCTCGCCGGACGCGTCCTGGTCAACGGCTGGCCGACCGGTGTGGCCGTCGCTCCCGCCCAGCACCACGGCGGCCCCTACCCGGCGACCACCTCGACCTCCACCTCCGTCGGGGCCACGGCCATCGAACGCTGGCTGCGCCCCGTCTCCTACCAGTCCACCCCGGCCCCGCTGCTCCCGCCCGAGCTGCGCGACGACAACCCGCTGGACCTGCCGCGCCATGTCGACGGCCGGCCGGAGAACTGACAACGCCCATGAACGAGCCGATCGATCTGCCCGAACTCCCTTTCCCACTAGGACGTGTCTGACACATAGCGCCGTCCGCCCGGGGGGCGGGGCCCGCGACGTCTGGTGCGTGCGGTCCCAAGGCGGAGGATCATCCGTGTACTGGACGTACTCGGATGACTCCGACAACGCGGTGAGCGTGCGTGCCAGGCGTCGCAGGCCAGGCGGGATGTGTCAGACAGGGCCTAAGGCCGTACGGCCCCGACGGCGGGTGGACGTACGGCGCCGGAGTGCTCACCGGCCGCGCGGGAGCCCGGCAGGACCGCTTCGTACCGCCGTCGGGCGAGTCCCTGGAGCCGGCCTCGGGCGCGCCCCGGCTGCTCGGCGCACCGGAGGGCGACTTCCAGCTACTCGCCCGGGTCACGGTCGGCTTCGCCGCCTTCGACGCGGGCGTGCTCTGTCTGGAGGTCAGCGGACACCAGTGGGCGAAGCTCTGTCTGGAGCTGTCTCCGGACCGGCCGACCGTCTGCACGGTCGTCACGCGCGGTCACTCCGACGACGCCAACTCCTTCGTGGTGGAAGGCGACAGCTTCTGGCCGCGGATCAGCCGCACCGGCACGGCGTTCGCCTTCCACGCCTCGGCGGACGGCGAGGCATGGACCTTCGTACGGGTCTTCACGCTCGGCACGGCGGCGGAGGCCGCGGCGGCCCGGGTGGGCTTTCTGGCGCAGTCGCCGACGGGCGAGGGATGCGCGGTGAGCTTCGACCGGATCGCCTTCCGGCCACGGGGCCTGACGAACACACGGGACGGAAGCTGAGCCGGGCGCGCGGGGTCGCTTCCGGCTGAGCTCGGCCACCTCGCCTTCCGGCGCGGTCGCCTCGTCGCAACCGTCGGCCGCGCCGTGCTCGTCTGCCTCACCATGATCAGAGCAGCCACTCCGGACGACCTCGACGCCATCGCCGCTCTCCACACCGAAGCCCGCGCCACCTACTACCGCGGCCATCTGCCGGAAGCCGAGTACGACGGCCCCGCCGAGCGCGCCCGCACCCGGCACGCCTGGTCCGTCGCGCTCGCCCGCGCAGAGCCGGAGGCGGCGGTGCTCCGCGCCGAACACGACGGAGTGGTCGCGGGCGTCGCGGCCTACCGCCCGGTCGACGGCGTCATGACGCTCACCCAGCTCCATGTCTCCCCGGCCCACTGGCGCCAGGGCATCGGCACCGCACTGCACACGGCCTGTGTCACCGCCTGGCAGCACGCCGGAGTCCGCACCGCCCGCCTGCAGGTCTTCGAACACAACACCCGCGCCCAGGCCTTCTACATCCGGCACGGCTGGTACCCCGATCCCGGGAACCCTCGCCACGGCACCCACCTCGAACTGCGTCTGGCGGTGCCCGCGCCCGATGGATGAGCCGCGCCTCGGGCCGTTGATCCCGCCCGTGCGCCACGGGGCAGCACACGAACGGGGCCGCTCACGGGCCGCTGCGGGCGTTCTACGGCCCGCCGAGGACAGGCACGGGGTTGTCCGGCCGGTCGAGCCAGACCCGCTCCGCGTCGCCCTTCACGGTGAGCCCGAACCGCCCGAACCCCGGTCGCCCCTGGTTGTCCCACCAGTGGTAGGCCCCGACCACCTCATCCCAGAGATTCCGGGGGCCGGACTGGTAGACCTCGAATTCCTCGCGGCCAGGCACGTAATCGGCCGTCGCCCATGACGTGACAGCGGTATCCCGTAGCCACAGCGTGTAAGAGCCGTCGGCGTAGGGCTCCATCCACGGGAAAGCCTCGGGCACCTGAATCCCGATTGCGAACATGACCGGCCAGTCGCCCACCGATTCCGGGGAAAGACTGGTCATGCCGCGTCGTCCGTCCGCCGGCCACTTCCGGCCTCCAAGGTATTCGCGGACGTGTTTCCGCTCGGTGCGCTGAGCACGTAGCCGCATGAATGCGGAGGACCCGAGGAACCAGCCGGTAGCGCTTCCGTCCTCGGCCACAGCGAGCCGGGCCACCGCTTCCCCGCCATACGTAGGTCCCCATGGCGCGACGATGAGCCCGCCCGGTTTCGTCTGCGCGATCCATTGCCAGGGAACACTGCCGATTGAGGCGGTGGCGATTACGCGGTCGTACGGGGCATCCTCGGCGTATCCCTCGGCCCCGTCACCGGTGATGGAGAGGGGATCGAACCCGGCGTCATTCAGCCGTTTACGCGCATCGCGCGCTGTATCCGCGTCCACCTCAACCGTGACGACATTTTCAGCGCCGACCCGGTGAGACAGCAGCGCCGCATTCCAGCCGGTGCCGGTACCGATCTCCAACACCCGCCGGCCGTTCTCGACGTTCAGCGAATCAAGCATCGAGAAGACCATGGTTGGCATGGAATTGGAGCTTGACGGGATCTTGCCCTTTCCGGGACCGGTGTGGGCGCCGTCATCCCATTGCGTCGTGATCGGCGCGTCGCGGTAGACGGCCTCCCACCACGCCGCGGGATCCTCGCTTCGAATTAATCGATCATCCTGCCGATTCATGCCGGCGCGACCGGGCCAGATCATGTCAGGAATGAACAGATGCCGGGGCGCCGCGTTGAACGCAGGCAGCCAATCGCTTTTGAGCGCTCCATTTTTCATGAGCGCAGAGGCGAGCCTTTCTGGGCCCGCCTCCTCTTTACGGTCGCTCATCGGCCTTGACTCACTCACCGTCCGCTGGGCCCTTGCCGTCGTTCGTGTTGCCCCCCTCGTCCGAACCGCCCCCGCCGTGCTTGTTCCCGCTGTCGCTGTCGTCCTGGGGGTTCCCACCGTCGACCATCGTCAGCCACCATGTACGCATTTCCGTACCTCCCATACCAGCGAACCGACGTGCTTTTGCCCGCCGGGGTATTTCGCGCCCCCACTGGAAATGGACTGAAAGACAGGAGAGCCTTCCGCTTTCATATGTCAACAGGGACGAAGCCTATAAGCGGACGGAATTGGCAACGCGGCCCATCGTGCCCCATGACGCGCCCCACGCGCCCCGTACGCGTGCCCTTTGCCGCCTCCCCGGTTTTTCCCCGGCCCTTCGGGGTGCTCGCGGGCCGTCCCGACGGCGCTCATGCCCTCCACCTCTCCCCTCACACGTCTCCCGCCCTCGGTGCTGTCGGTCGTGCACAAGACGTAGGCAATCAGGGGGAGTTGCTGCCTGAGGCTGACCGACTCCGGGAGCGGGAGAGGCGACGCGTGGCGCTGTTGTGGCCACTCGGGTGCGCTCATCAATGGTCCGCCGAGAGGTGACGACGCAACCTGACGTTGCAGTCACTACGTCTGCTCGCGTCACCGTTCGCCTGTGCCCGGTCGTGCTCCATGGCGACGTTGTCGCAGTGCGCGCAACCCGGTCTCGGCTTCGGGTCGCCGTCGAACCTCAGCGGCAAGGTCACTGGTGCACTCGGATAGGTTCGCGCATCGCTCATGCCGACCCCTTCGCGTCTTCGGATGACGACAACGCTAGGAACAGCAGGACCTCAACTCACAGCCGATTGCACGTGATTGCGCACGTGTTAGACGAGCGAGTCCCGGGCCTTGGCCAGCAGCGCACGCGCTTTCTCCCCGTAGACCGCCATCTCCGCCAGCGTCGCAAACGTGTCGGCGTACGCCTTGATTTCGCTGGGCTGCGTAATCGTGAGATAGCCGGACACCAGCTCCACATTCACCTGTGCCGAGTCGAAGATCCAGAAGCCTTCTACCGGCATGCGCACCCGGCCGAGACGAACAGGGACCACTCCTACGCTGACATTCGGCAGAACAGCGACCGTCAGCAGGTGGTCAAGTTGCTCTGCTTGGGTGTCTGCGCTGCCTAGCCCATTGCCCAACACGGATTCCTCCACGAGGAACACGAAGCGTCGTTGCCCCTCACGCAACACACTCTGACGCTCCATGCGGGCGGCCACCGCATCGGCGACGTCGTCAACGGCAACCCGCCTGCGCTGGACAGCGCGCAACACATCCTCTGTGTAGCCGAAGGTCTGGAGAAGACCGGGAAAGAGCCCCGGCGAGTAGGCCCGGAACCATCGAGTTCGCTCATACAGCGGCAAGCGGGCTTCCTGCGCTCGCCGCAGACCCGCGCGCTCCATGCGGCGCCAGGACACCCACATATCGTCCACAGCCCGTAGAGAGGCAATCAAGTCGTCTGTCTGATCCTCCGCGCCGCATGCTCGGCACCACGCTCGAATGTCGTCCGCGCTGGGCTGCGTCTTCCCTGTCGAGATCCGAGAGACTTTGGACGGGTGCCAGCCGCACAGTGCGGCAACGTGTCGCCCTTCCAGCCCGGAGTCCCCTACCAACTCCCGTAGCCGGTTGGCCAGGGCTTGCCGAGCTTGCTGGACGCTGGATGACGCTGATTGGGGCATGGCGCACTAGACCGGCCTGTACTTCTCGTGCGGTGTAGCCCGCTGCCACACCAACTCGAATGCGGACGAGACCAGTTGGACCACTTTCGGCTCCGTCCGCCACTCCCGGTCAACGACCTCCCCGACGCCGGAAAAGTACGTGAACAAGACCGCTTCGCCGTCGAACATCCACAGGTCGGTACCAGGTAGCGGAATGTCAGCGGCCCGGCGCCGGGGGAGCCAACGAACCAGTTCACCCGCCACCACGTTCGGGAACGTCACATCGTGCTCGTACCGGATGTAGTCCGTTACCGGCTCCGACACGATCCGCGCCCGCCGTATGACCACACCGCGCGCCCCCGTCTCGACCACCACGTCAAGGAACGGACGCCACCACGTCGAGCGGTCGGCGTCAGGGTCCAGGCGCTTGCCGTTCTGCCATGCGATGAACCCGGGGTCGCTGGGCTGGTAGGCGTCGCGCATCTCCAGATGCACGGCGGAGTGCCGAGCTTTCGCCAGACCCTCAAGTACAGGGTTCGTCATCGTCCTACTCGCTGTCGGGGCTGGGCAGGTACTGCCGCATGACCTTGGGAAGCCTGATGATCACCTCATGATCCGGAACCTCCGTGCTGTGACCGGGGATTGACCCGATCTCCTGGCACGCTTTCACCTCCGATTCCGTGGCCCGGTACGACTGGATCAGCAGATCCCCGCTCTCCTCGTCCAGCCAGATCGTCGGCGAGTCTGTGTCAGGGGTGTTCGGGACGATCCCCAGGAAACGCAAGCGCATGACCTCTCCCTGTGTCGATCCGATTGCAGCCGATTGCTTGAGCCTCACCACCCGGCACGGACCGTCAAGAGCGCCCGACCCGTGGGCAGTTGACCTGAACAAGCAAGCGGGGCATGGGGGATCACCTACAGACAGGGCGCGGAAGTGGCGACAAAGTGGCGGAGGTATGGCGTAGTTGTGCCGCCACAGATCCGTTGAAATAGCTGCCATGACCAGGAAGACACTTGAAAGCCGGCGCCCCACCATGGAACTCCGTCGCGGTGGACCGCACTTGACCATTCAGCGTGTCCCGGGATGGCTGGTAGCAGCTCTCAGCACGGCCACGGGAAGCGGGCTCGCGGCATGGCTCACGTCCCGGTGACTCACGCTTCGGGCAGCCGGTGACGGAGCAAGGGAGGCACTCCCGAGAAGTGACTGAGGCCTGTCCCGTAGCGCATGCCGCCGGTCCGCCGCTTCGGCCGGGAGCGCTCGTCGGCTCCGGGGAATGCCATGCGGGGCCGGGCGCGTTTCCGTCCTGGCGGAGGCGGCCTCCGTGCGTAACCCGCGAGCCTGGAGAGAAGCAGACACATGCGCGTCGAGATCTGGAGCGACATCGCCTGTCCGTGGTGTTACATCGGGAAGGCCCGCTTCGAGAAGGGCCTCGCGGCCTTCGCCCACCGGGACGAGGTCGAGGTGGTGCACCGGTCGTTCGAGCTGGACCCGGGACGGGCCAGGAAGGACACCGGCGATGTGGTCGACATGATCGTGGCCAAGTACGGGCGCACTCGCGAGGAGGCCCTCGCCATGGAGGAGAACGTCGCCTCCAACGCGCACTCGGAGGGGCTCGGTTACCGCACCGAGGGGCGTGATCACGGCAACACCTTCGATATCCACCGGTTGTCGCATCTCGCCAAGGCCCGGGGCCGTCAGGACGAACTGCTGAACCTCGCCTACCGGGCGAACTTCGCCGAGGAGCGCTCCGTCTACGACCACGAGACCCTGGTGGACCTCGCGGTCGAGGCCGGTCTGGACGAGGCGGAGGCGCGAGGTGTTCTCGCCGACTCCGACGCGTACGCCGACGATGTGCGGGCCGATGAGCGCGAGGCCGCCGAACTCGGCGCGAACGGCGTGCCGTTCTTTGTCCTCGACCGGCGCTACGGAGTCTCCGGCGGGCAGCCGGCCGAACTGTTCACGCAGGCGCTGGAGCAGGCGTGGCAAGGCAGGACGATCACGCCGATCGGCGGGTCCGCCCAGGACGCGGCCGCCTGTGACACCGACGGTTCCTGCGAGGTTCCGCAGGCCGGGGCCCATTCATAAGGACCTCTTGGGTGTGCCCTTCAGCGATACGCGATTGACTGCGGTGTGGGCGGGTCCCAGGGTGGGCGCATGGACACCCTGGGAGGCGCCGAGTTCGCGCCGGAGACGACGTATCTGAACACCGCCAGTTGCGGACTGCTGCCCCTCCGGGCCGTCGAGGCCGTGCGGGCCCTGGCCGAGGAGAACGCGACCGGGCGGCGCGGAGAGGGCGCGGGAAGTTTTGAGTCGGTCGGCGCCGCTCGCGCCTCGTTCGCACGGCTTGTCGGGGTCCCGGCGGAACGGGTCGCCGTGGGCAGCGCGGTCTCCGTCCATGTCGGACTGATCGCGGCCTCGATGGAGACGGGCGCCGAAGTGCTCGTCCCGGAGGGCGAGTTCAGTTCGGTTGTCACACCCTTCTCCGTCCGTGCCGACCTGAAGCTGCGATACGCGCCGCTGGACCGCCTGGCCGAGGCGGTGCGGCCCGGCACCGCGCTGGTGGCCCTCTCGGCGGTCCAGTCCGCCGACGGCAGGATCGCCGACCTGGACGCGGTGCGGGCCGCGGCGGCCGCCCACGGCGCTCGTACGCTGGTGGACGCCAGCCAGGCCGCCGGCTGGCTGCCGTTCGACGCGGGAGCGTACGACTACACCGTCACCGGCGGGTTCAAGTTCCTGGTCAGCCCGCGCGGCACATCCTTCCTCACCGTCACGGAAGAGGCGCAGGAGTCACTCGTCCCGCTGCACGCGGGCTGGGTCGCGGGAGAGGATCTCTGGGGCAGCACCTACGGTCCCGTCGAGCCACTGGCCCACTCCGCGAGGCGCTTCGACGAGCCGACGTCCTTTCTCTCCTACCACGGCGCGGAGCAGTCCCTCGCGCTCCTGGAGGAGATCGGCGTCGAGGCGATCCATGCCTACAGCACCGCTCTCGCGGCCCGCTTCAGGGAAGGGCTGACCGGCCTCGGGCTGGAACCGGTCCCCGGTGACTCCGCCGTTGTCGCCGTCCCGGGGCTGACACACCGTCATCCCGATCTGCGCCGGGCCGAAGTGGATGTCTCGGCCCGCGCCGGGAATCTGCGAGCCGCCTTCCACCTCTACAACTCCACCGCCGACGTCGATCGCGCGCTGGAGGTGCTCGCCGGCTGAGCCGTGTCCCTGGGACGTCTTCAGACGGTACGACGCGGCCGGCCCGGGGACCGGGACAGGCCGGGCGCCGGGGCCGCACCGGGCCCGGCGCGCCGGCCGGTCTCCGGCTCCGGCCCCGGAGGCAGCGGCAGAGGCGGCGGGCAGTCCTCGGTCGCCGCGCAGAGATTCGCCTCCACCTTGGCCAGCAGCCGGGCCAGTTCCTCGCGCTCGGTGTCGTCGAGGCCCGCGAGAGTGCGCTCCTCCAGCTCGGTCCAGGCGTCCTCCACCCCGGAGCGCAGCCCGCAGCTCTCAGCGGTGGCCTCCACCAGGACGGCGCGCCTGTCCAGCGGGTCCGGTGAGCGCTTCACATGGCCGCCGCTGTCCAGCCGCTGAAGCATCTTGGTGACGGTCGAGGGATCGAGGTCCATCGACTTGATCAGCTCGGACTGGCGCACCGCCGCCGCGTCCCACAGGCGCATCATCAGAAGCTCCTGGCCGGGATAGAGACCGGTGCGCCGCAGCAGCTTGCCGGCGGCGGCCCGGTGCAGCCGGGAGACCCGGGACAAGGCATGGCTGACGGGTCCGCCGAGCGCGGTGCCGGGCAGGTCGTCGGTACAGGCAGGGTCGTCCGATTTCATATGAATGAGCTTATCTTGGCCGGCCAAGGAATGAGCCGGAGAGATCGGTGGTTGATTGGTTGGCCGACCATGTATTGACGTCGGCGACCAGTTCGGCGGGCACCTGACGTGCCCGCCGTCCGCCACGGTCCACATAGCGCTATGGGAGCCTTCATGACCACCGCGTTCGATCCGATCGACCTCTCGGGTACGCAGCTTGTCAATCGCATCGCCATGGCACCGATGACTCGCAGCCGAGCCTTCGGCCCGGGTCACTCACCCACCGATTCCACGGTGGAGTATTACGCGCAGCGTGCCTCGGCCGGCCTGATCATCACCGAGGGCACCCAGCCCTCCGTGGTCGGCCAGGGCTATCCGGACACTCCCGGCCTGCACAGCGAGGAGCAGGTCGCGGCCTGGCGCAAGGTCACCGACGCCGTGCACGCCAAGGGCGGAAAGATCTTCGCGCAGCTTATGCACTCCGGCCGGATCGGCCATCCGGATCTGCTGCCGGACGGCCTGGTCCCGGTCAGCGCCTCCGATGTCGCCCCGCCGGGACAGGCATACTTCCACGACGGCCCCAAGGACTTCGTCGCTCCGCGTGAGCTGACCTCGGACGAGGTACGTGACACCATCGCCGACTTTGTCTCGGCGGCCCGCAACGCCATCGAGGCCGGCTTCGACGGAGTCGAGCTGCACGGCGCGAACGGCTATCTGATCCACCAGTTCCTGGCCCCGAACACCAATCTGCGCACCGACGAGTGGGGCGGCTCCGTCGAGGGCCGTATCCGCTTCGCGGTCGAGGTGACCCGGGCCGTCGCCGAGGAGATCGGGGCCTCGCGCACCGCTCTGCGGATCTCGCCCGGAAACCCGTACAACGGCATCGTGGAGCCCGAGCCCGAGCCGACGTACACCGCGCTGGTCCAGCGACTGGAGCCGATCGGCCTCGCCTATCTGCATCTCATCGAGAACACGCGTGAGTTCACGGTCGTCGTGCGCAAACTGTTCACGGGGACGCTCGTCCTCAACGCCGCGACCGACGGTTTCACCGGCCCCGACGAGCTGAGTCTGATCGAGGACGGTACCGCCGATGTCATCTCCTTCGGCGTTCTCTTCCTCACCAATCCGGACCTGCCCGCCCGGCTGAAGGCCGGCGGGCCGTTCAACACCCCGGACCAGGCCACCTTCTTCGGCGGAGACGACAAGGGTTATATCGACTATCCCGCGCTGTGAGCGAGGCGGCGGGACGGACCCTGATCGTCCGTCCCGCCGCCGGCCGGTTCCGGTCGCCGTCCTACCTCACCGGAGTGAAGTCCCGGGCGCCGATGAAGTCGGGCCGTGGCGCGGGCGCCGCGAACGGCTCGACCGCCTCGTTGTCCACGCTGTTGAACACGATGAAGACATTGCTGCGCGGATACGGCGTGATGTTGTCGCCCGAGCCGTGCATGCAGTTGCAGTCGAACCAGGTCGCAGAACCGGCCCTGCCCGTGAAGAGCCTGATGCCGTGTTCGTCGGCCATCTCCGTCAGCGCCGCGTGCGACGGCGTCCCGGCGTCCTGCATCTGGAGCGACCGCTTGTAGTTGTCCTCCGGAGTCTCGCCCGCGCAGCCCAGGAAGGTCCGGTGCGACCCTGGCATGATCATCAGGCCGCCGTTGGTGTCGTAGTTCTCGGTCAGCGCGATGGAGACGGACACGGCGCGCATGTTCGGCAGGCCGTCCTCGGCGTGCCAGGTCTCGAAGTCCGAGTGCCAGTAGAAGCCCGAGGCTCCGAAGCCCGGTTTGACGTTGATCCGCGACTGGTGGACATAGACGTCCGAGCCCAGGATCTGCCGGGCGCGGCCCACCACCCTTTCGTCCCGTACGAGTCCGGCGAAGATCTCGCTGATGCGGTGGACCTCGAAGACGGACCGTACGTCCCGCGACGTGGGCTCGATGATCGAGCGCTCGTCGGCCCGTACGGCCGGGTCGGTCGTCAGCCGTTCCAGTTCGGCGCGGTAGAGCGCGACCTCGTCCGGGCCGATCAGTTGGTCGACGGTGAGGAAGCCGTCCCGCTCGAAGCCGTCGAGTCCGGCCGGAGCGATCGGTCCCGGGGTGCCGGGCGCGGACCAGACGACGGGGTCCTGCCGTGGAGTGGTCACCTCGCCGAGGCCGCGGGTCGGATACAGGTCGGTGCGCGCAGGGGCGGTGGTCATGGTCAGCCCTCCTCGGTCAGCAGCGGATAGACGCCGTTCTCGTCGTGGTCCTCCCGCCCTGTCACGGGCGGATTGAAGACGCAGACGCAGCGGAAGTCGGTTTTCGGACGGAGCGTGTGGTGCTCGTGCCCGTCCAGCAGATACATCGTGCCGGGAGAGATCCAGTGGGTCTCGCCGGTGTCGTCGTTGGTGAGTTCGGCCTCGCCCTCGACGCACAGCACGGCCTCGATGTGGTTGGCGTACCACATCGACGTCTCCGTACCCGCGTACAGGACGGTCTCGTGCAGGGAGAAGCCGACCTTCTCCTTGGCGAGCACGATGCGCTTGCTCTCCCAGGTGCCGGAGGCCGACTTCACATGACGGTCGGTGTTCTCGATGTCCTTGAACGATCGGACGATCACGGTGCGTTGGTGCCTTTCTCTTGTACGAGGTCTCTGATGCGGAGCCCTCGTGTACGGAGCCGGCGTCAGGCGGTCTCGCGGACCGCGCGGGCCACGGTGCGCAGGCCCTCGTCCAGCTCGTCGGGTGTGATGGTGAGCGGCGGCAGCAGCTTCACCACCTCGCTCCGCGGGCCCGAGGTCTCCAGCAGCAGTCCCCGCTCGAAGGCGCGAGCGCAGACGGCGGAGGCGCGGGCCTTGTCGGCGAACTCCAGACCCCAGACCAGACCGCGGCCCCGGAACTCGGCGGTCGTGCCGGTGGTCTCGGCGGAGATGGCCAGCAGTGCCTGTTCGACCTGCTCACCCCGGGCTATGGTCTGCTTCTCCATCTGGCCGTCGGCCCAGTACGTATTGAGCGCGGCGGTCGCGGTGACGAAGGCCGGATTGTTGCCCCGGAAGGTCCCGTTGTGCTCGCCCGGCTCCCAGATGTCCAGTTCCGGGCTGAACAGGCAGAGGGACATGGGAAGCCCGTACCCGCTGATGGACTTCGAAAGCGTGACGATGTCCGGTGTGATGCCCGCCTCCTCGAAGGAGAAGAAGGCGCCGGTGCGGCCACAGCCCATCTGGATGTCGTCGACGATCAGAAGCATGTCGCGGCGGTGGCACAGATCGGCCAGCGCCCGCAGCCACTCGGGCCGCGCGACATTGATGCCGCCCTCGCCCTGGACCGTCTCGACGATCACCGCGGCGGGCTTGTTCAGCCCGGAGCCCTGGTCCTCCAGCAGCCGCTCGAACCACAGGAAGTCCGGCGTGCGGCCGTCCAGATAGTTGTCGAACGGCATGGGAGTGCCATGGACCAGCGGTATCCCGGCGCCGGCGCGCTTGAACGCGTTTCCGGTGACCGCGAGCGAGCCCAGGGACATGCCGTGGAAGGCGTTGGTGAAGGAGATGATCGACTCGCGGCCCTTCACCTTGCGGGCGAGCTTGAGGGCGGACTCGACCGCGTTGGTGCCGGTGGGGCCCGGGAACATCACCTTGTACGGGAGGTCGCGCGGCCGCAGCACCACATTCTGGAAGGACTCCAGGAAGGCGCGTTTCGCGGTCGTCGCCATGTCGAGTCCGTGGGTGATGCCGTCGCGCTCGATGTAGTCGATCAGCGCCCGTTTCAGGACCGGGTTGTTGTGGCCGTAGTTGAGAGAGCCGGCGCCCGCGAAGAAGTCGAGGTAGGAGTGACCGTCCTCGTCGGTGAGCCGGCTGCCCTGCGCGCGGTCGAACACGGCGGGCCAGCCGCGGCAGTAGCTGCGTACCTCGGACTCGATGGCCTCGAAGACACTCAGAGCGGGCGGGATGATAGTCACGGGGATCTCCTGCCGGTGGAAAGTGAGAAGAGAAGGGGTCTGTTCGGGACGGGAGCGGACCGGTCCTCGCGGCGGGCGGCCGGCGGCGGTGGGCGCCCGGCGCGGAGGCAGGAGCGTGCTCACGCCTCAGCGGCGTCTCAGAAGGAGAGCGGGCCGATCCGGTACAGCACCTCCGGCTGGTGTCCCCGCTCGGGGAACAGTCCGCCGTCGAAGAGAACCTCGCGCTCCAGTGCCGCGCCGTGGCGGGCGGCATACGCGGTGAACAGTCGGTCCGAGGCGGTGTTGTCGGGTGTCACGGTCGTCTCCAGCGCCGTGATTCCCCGCTCCTTGGCCACGCGGGCGGTCAGCTCGTCCAGCAGGACGCCGGCGAGCCCGCGTCCACGCCGGCTCGCGTCGACGGCCACTTGCCACACGACGAGCGCCTCGGGGCGCTCGGGCCGTATGTATCCGGTGACGAAGGCGGTCGGTGCTCCTGCCTCGTCGCGGGCGACGAGGGACGTGGCGCCGAAGTCACGGCACCAGAGCAGATAGCTGTACGAGGAGTTGAGGTCCAGGACCTCGGAGTCGCGGGCAATGCGCCAGATCGCGGCTCCGTCCTCCACTCGTGGGGTGTCGATCGCAAAGGACTGATTGAATTCGCTTCGGGCGCCTGCAAGGTCTGCTTGTGCGGCGGTCATACAGAGTGAATTTACCTAGCAAATTCCGAACATGCATCTCCTGCAGGGGTTGGCGGTGAGGCTGACCTGTGTTATCGCCAGGGCCCCGCGACCTCTGAATCCAAGGAAAAATGAGGGGATGTGGGTTGAAAATGCAGGGCAAAACGGACAGATTTGTGGACTGGGTCACATATCTGTAACGCTCGCGAGACCGGTCCGACTCACTCCCGCGGCGCTGATAAAACCTTGCGTTTAGGGTATCGAGCAGTGGGCAGAAGCAAACGGGAAGCTGCCCTCAATAAGGCAGCTTCCCGTATTTCTGTATTTCGCTGTCGGCGGCTTATTTAATTTCCGGATGCTACCGCCATATGTCGCGGACCGCGCGCTCGGCCGCGTCTTGGTCCACCGGCGCGCCGGTCTCGGCGAGTGCGGCGCCCAGGGCCCTGAGCGAGGACAGCACCGCCGCCGGCGTCGCGTCGGTGCCGTAGTGATTGACCCGGATCATCTCCTTGGCCCACGCGCCGCCGCCGGCGATCAGCGGCAGCGCCGGATCGGCGGCCAGTGCCCGCGCCACCAGCTCACCGGCGTCGACGCCGGCCGGAGTGCGGAGCGTCGTGGCGACGGGCGCCGCGTCGGCCGCCTCGGTCACGAACGGCCGCAGACCGCCGGCCAGCGCGAGCGCGCCCGCCCTGGTGGCAGCGGCGGCCGAGGCGTGCCGGGCCATGACCGTCTCCAGGCCGTCCGCCTCGACGCGCTCGGCGCACGCCTCCAGCGCCAGCATCTCCAACTGGGCCGGAGCGTGCGGCAGCGCTCGCCGGCCGGTGTCGATCCAGCGCTCCTTCCAGTCGAGCAGCGAGAGATACGAGCGCCGCGGCGCCCGCGGATTGGCGGCGAACCGCTCCCAGGCGCGCTCGCTGACCGACACCGCCGAGACCCCGGCGGGTCCGCCCATCGCCTTCTGCGCGCCTATCACACACAGATCCACGCCCCAGGCGTCGGGCAGCAGGGGCTCGGCGGCCACCGAGGCGACGGCGTCCAGCATGAACAGCGCGCCGTGGGCCCGTACCACCTCGCCGATCGCGGCGACCGGGTTGGTGTTGCCGGTCGCCGCCTCGGCGTGCACCAGGGACACGAAGTCGATCTCGGGACGCGCGGCGAGGGCCCGCTCGACCTGCGCCGCGGTCACGGCGGTGTGGAAGGGCACCTCCAGGTCGACGACCGTGGCCCCGCAGTCGCGCAGCCAGTTTCCGAAGGTCTGTCCATACGGGCCCGTGACCACGTTCAGCGCGGTGGAACCGGGCCTGGCGCCGCCCCGGACGCAGCCCTCCAGCGGCAGCAGGGCCTCACCCTGCATGATCACGACATCGTTCTCGGTGGCGAGGAGCGAGGCGAGGCGACGTTCGACGGCGGCGAAGTGCGCGGCGGTCAGCGGAGCCAGGTCCAGCAGCGGATGTGTCACGGCGGTGCTCTCTTCGGAAGGACGCTTCGGTGGTGTCGGCGGGTCGGGACCGGACCGGTGCGGGTCCGGCTCGGATCCACCGGTCGAGAGTAAGGGCTGTCCGGCGGGGGATCGCGGGGCGGCCCTGGTCCACGGTTTCGTACAGTGCTGCCCATGAGTGATCAGGCGGTGCTGCGGGTGAAGGGGCGGGTGCTTGTCGGGCCCGAGGAGGCCAGGGACGAGTTGTGGGTGGTGGGCGGCAGGATCACCTACGAGCGCCCGGCCGGAGCCCGCGATGTCCGTACCGTCGAGGGCTGGGCGCTGCCCGGACTGGTCGACGCGCACTGCCATGTCGGGCTCGGCCACCACGGCGCGGTCGACGCGGCGACCAGTGAGAAGCAGGCGCTCAGCGACCGCGATACGGGCACGCTGCTGCTGCGTGACGCCGGATCGCCCGCGGACACCCGCTGGATCGACGACCGCGACGATCTGCCGAAGATCATCAGGGCGGGCCGCCACATTGCCCGCACCCGCCGCTACATCCGTGGCTTCGCCCATGAGATCGAGCCGGAGGATCTGGTGGCCTTCGTCGGCAGGGAAGCCCGGCGCGGCGACGGCTGGGTCAAGCTCGTCGGCGACTGGATCGACCGTGACGCGGGCTGTCTGACCGCGAGCTGGCCGCGCGCCGAAGTCGAGGCGGCCATCGCGGAGGCGCACCGGCTCGGCGCGCGGGTCACCGCGCACTGCTTCGCCGAGGTGGCTCTGCGTGATCTTGTCGAGGCCGGGATCGACTGTGTCGAGCACGCGACGGGACTCACCGAGGACACCATTCCGCTGTTCGCGGAGCGTGGCGTCGCGATCGTCCCCACGCTGGTCAATATCGCGACGTTCCCGCGGCTCGCGGCGGCCGGTCAGGAGAAGTTCCCGCGCTGGTCGGCGCAGATGAACCGGCTCCACGAGCGCCGTTACGACACCGTGGGAGCGGCGTACGACGCGGGCATCCAGATCTTCGTCGGCACGGACGCCGGCGGCTCGCTGGCCCATGGCCTGGTGGCGGCCGAGGTCGAGGAGCTGGTCAAGGCGGGTATCCCGGCGGTGGAGGCACTCTCGGCGACGGCCTGGGCCGCACGCGGCTGGCTGGGCCGCCCGGCGCTGGAGGAAGGAGCCCCGGCGGATCTCGTCGTGTACGACGAGGACCCGCGTGCGGACGTACGGGTGCTGGCCGCGCCTCGGCGGATCGTGCTGAACGGGCATGTCGTCGGCTGACCCGGGCCGCCTCCGGAGCGGCGCCGGGTTGACGGCGCGTGACGCGAAGGCGACGCGCGTCGTTGAAAGGCCTTATGCGCACCCGGCCGAGGCCGGACGGTACGCGACCTGAGGCTCCGTCGCACGGGTGACGCCGGAGAATGCGTGTGCCACAAGAATCGAATATGGGCCCGGAAACCCCACTTTAGAGTGAACTCACCGCAGGTGTCTGTCAGTTCACCCACAGTGCGTAAAGATTCCGGTGTCCCAGTCGCCGCCGCCTCGTGTCCCGATGTCGGAAGCGGCGGCGCCAGATCTCTTGTGGGGGTTTCACCATCTTGAACAGCAATACCTTCCGCATGCCCGCACGCCGCTGCGCCGGTGTCGTGGCCGCCGTGGCGCTGACGGCGGGGCCGGTGCTCCTCGCCGCTCCGGCGCAGGCCACCGAGGGCAAGGGCGAAGGGCGGGCGAGTGCGGTCGTACTCAGGGCCGGCCTCGATGTGTCCCTGCTCAACAAGACCGTCCATGTGCCGCTCCGGGCCTCGCTCAACGAGGTGGAGGCGCCGGCGAGCGCCGAGCGGACCGCGCTGAGCGTCCGGCTGGACGGGGTCGACCAGGGCAGGTCCTTCAGCGTGCTGCGCGCCGATGTGGCGACCGCCAGGGCGACCGCCGACAAGCGCGGCGCGCAGGGCTACACCAACCTCGCTCACGCGAAGGTGCATGTCCCCGGCCTGCCGCTGCTCTCGCTCATCGAGATCCAGGAGGTCACGTCCAAGGCGGTCTGCGAGGCCGGGAAGCGGCCGGTCGCCGAGTCCAATCTGCTCGGCCGGGTAAGGGTCCTCGGCAAGAGGATCACGCTCTCCGCCGGTGGTCCGACCGTTGTCACGGTGCCGGGCGTGGGCGAGGTGAGGCTCGATCTGTCGAAGACGAACACCACCTCCCGTACGGCCGCGGCCACCGCGCTGCGGCTCAAGGTGTCGGTGAACCCGCTCAATCTGAACGTCGCGGAGGTGGAGGGCGTCGTCACCCTCGCCGAGGCCACCTGCGAGTCACCGAAGGCGCCCGCCGCGGCCCAGGGACCGGAGAAGACCGAGCAGCCGGAGGCGGAGCAGGAGTCCGAGGCGCCGGCCGGAGAGGGCCTGAAGCCCCAGAGCGCCGTGGAGCCGGCGAAGGAGAACCTCGCGGAGACCGGGGGCAGTTCCGCGACACCGTATCTGGCGGGCGGGGCGGCGGTCCTGCTCGCGGCGGGCGGTGGCGCCCTCGCCATGGCGAGGGCCCGGGCGAAGCGCTGACCCGCCGACCGGCCCCGCAGGGGGGAGCCGGAGGGGGGAGCCGGAGGGTTTGAGGGGACCCACCAGGATCCGGCGGACCGGGGCCGGGGGGCCAAGGTCTGAGGAGGCCTTGGCGGAGAGCGGTGTCCCGGTGCGGGGGCACCGCTCTCCCACATGGCACGGCTCTCCGCTGTCGCCGGTACGAGGCGCCGCCGGTACGAGGCGCCGCCGGTACGGGCCCGCGAAGATCGACCGGACAGCGCCTGAAACGGTGTCAGCCGCCGACCGCCGTCAGGGCCTGGTCCAGCGCCTGCAGAAAGCGGTTGGTCGTGGCCCGGTCGCGGACCGCGAGGCGCAGCCACTCCCGGTCGAGGCCGGGAAAGGTGTCGCCTCGGCGCGTGGCGAAACCCAGCGTGCGCAGGCGGGCCCGTACCGCGTCCGCGCGTGCCATCCGTATCAGCACGAAGGGCCCGCGCGCCGTATCCACCGTCCGTACCTCCTCGAACTCCGCCAGGCCCGCCAGCAGATGGGTCCGCTCCACCGCCGTCCGCACGGCGGCCTCTTCCGCCTCCTTGAGCGCGGCGGCCGAGACGCATGCCTCGGCCGCCGCCAGCGCCGGAGTCGAGACCGGCCAGAGCGGCTGCGCGCGCTCCAGCGCGGCCACCGTGTCCGGCCCGGCCAGTACATAACCGATGCGCAGCCCCGCGAGCCCCCAGGTCTTGGTGAGGCTGCGCAGCACCACCAGTCCCGGGACATCGGTACGTCCGGCCAGCGCTTCCGGCTCGCCGGGCACCGCGTCCATGAACGCCTCGTCCACCACCAAGGTCCGCCCGGGACGGGCGAGCCGGGTGATCGCCGCCGCCGGATGGAGCACGGACGTCGGGTTCGTCGGATTCCCGAGCACCACCAGATCCGCGTCCTCCGGGACGGCCGCCGGATCCAGCCGGAAGCCGTCCTCCGCACGCAGCAGCACCCGGCGCACCTCGTGGCCCGCGTCCCGCAGCGCCGCCTCCGGCTCGGTGAACTGCGGATGCACGACGACGGGCCGGCGGACCGGCAGCGCGCGGGCGAGCAGGACGAACGCCTCGGCCGCACCCGCCGTCAGCAGCGTCCGTTCCACCGGCAGTCCATGCCGCGCCGCGACCGCCGCGCGCGCCGCCCGCCCGTCCGGATAGGCGGCGAGTCCGGTCAGCGAACCGGCGATGCACGCACGCAGCCAGTCCGGCGGAGTGCCGGTACGGACATTGACCGCGAGATCGACGAGGCCGCTCGCCGCGTCCCGCAGTTCGGCGTCGCCATGATGGCGCAGATCGTGGTGATCAGCGCGCGTAGACATGGCAGTCACGGATCTGATCACCAGTTATGACGGCTCTCGCTCGCGCACGGGAGCGCACCTGCGGCACTGCCGTCGCCAACGACGGCCCGGGCTGGACCACGCGGGTCATCGGACTCCTTCCGAATGCCACCGGCAGCCCCGGGGCGTCGCCATGCGGCCCGCGATGCTCCGCGTGGCCGCTGCTGTATACCGTCAACACCCTCATCATGTCCGCACGCGTCCGTTCCACTCCGCCCGGGCCCGGCGCACCACGGCGCAGGTGACCGCCGAGCGCCCGGCGCGCGGGCTCGACTTCCGCTTCGGTACGAGGAGTTCACCTCCGCCCGCCAGCGCGGCGGCCTCGGCGACGGACGGTGTGCCCACGGCGGCCAGCGGCGCGGCGGACGGATTCGGTACGGCGATTCCGGCCAGCAGAGCGGCCGGATATCCCCGCACCGGCACACCCAGCCGGGCCGCCGCTCCGACGATCCCGGCCTCGCCGGCCCTGGTGTCAAGAGTCGCCAGCTCGACGACGGAGAGCGGTGCGAGTCCCGCGTCCCGCAGCGTGTCCTCGATCAGCCCGAGCACCTCGCCGGCACCGGCGCCACCGCGCGCGCCGACCCCTACGACCAGCACGTACGACGAGGCCACGGCGCCGGTCATGGACCGCGCCTTTCCGGCCCGGCGGCGTGTCCCGGATGTGCGAAGTACGGGCCCGATCGGCTATGCAGGGGCGCATGGCGGTCTTCGTCGCGCTCGGCGCGTTCCTCATGACGCTGTTCGGCGGCTGGACGGCGCAGCGCGTCACCGACCGCCGCCATCTCGTACTGGGCCTGGCCGGCGGTCTGATGCTCGGCGTGGTCGGACTGGATCTGCTGCCGGAGGCGATGCGCGCGGCCGGTGCGGAGGTCCTCGGAGTGCCGCAGGCGCTGCTGCTGTTCGTCGGCGGCTTTCTCGTGGCCCATCTGGTGGAACGGTTGCTCGCCGGCCGCCGGGCGGCCCACGGCGCCGGCCCTCGGGAAGACGGCCGGGCACCGGGAACAGGACTGGCCGCGGCGGCCGCCATGGTCGGCCACAGCCTGATGGACGGCGTCGCGCTCGGCGCGGCCTTCCAGGTCGGCGGCGGCATGGGCACCGCCGTCGCGGTCGCCGTCATCGCGCACGACTTCGCCGACGGCTTCAACACGTACACGCTGACCAGCCTGTACGGGAACGCCCGGCGCAGAGCGCTCGCCATGCTCTTCGCGGACGCCGTCGCGCCGGTCGCCGGCGCCGCGTCCACGCTGTTCTTCACCCTTCCGGAGGAACCGCTCGGCAGCTATCTCGGTTTCTTCGGCGGCGCTCTGCTCTATCTCGCCGCCGCCGAGATCCTGCCCGAGGCGCACCACGAGCACCCGGCGCGCTCCACCCTGCTCTGCACGGTCCTGGGAGTGGGCTTCATCTGGCTGGTGGTGGGCGTCGCCGGCTGAGCGGCGGACCGTCCGGAGGCCGGCCACGGCATTCACCGCCGGGTCCGGCTCATGCCACACGTCTCGCGGCACATCTTTCGACGAACCGCCGTGCCATCTCCGGCGCCGCCGCCCAGTGCGTATGCAGATAGCTCGCGTGCACACCCCCCTGGACAAACCCCTCCAGCCGGCGTTCCGGCTGTGTCAGCCCCCACGCCGGGGCCGTCCCGGCGCCCGGTTCCAGCACCGTCCGGTGGAACTCGTGCCCGCGGACCCTTGTCCCGGCCGGTGCCAGCGCGCTGTCACCGACCGCCACCGCCTCCCGGTAGCCCAGCGTCAGCCGGCCCGACATCCGGGCGTCGGCGGCGAGCACTCCGCACATCGGCTTCCCGTCCAGGGAGCGCGCCAGATACAGCAGCCCGGCGCACTCGGCGGCCACCGGCGCGCCGGAGTACGCCAGTTCCGAGACGGCCTTGCGCAACGGCTCGTTGGCCGACAGCTCTGGCGCGTACACCTCGGGAAAGCCGCCACCGACCACCAGGCCGCTGGTCCCGGCCGGGAGCCGCTCGTCACGCAGCGGGTCGAACGGTACGACGTCCGCGCCGGCCGCCGTGAGCAGCTCCGTGTGTTCCGCGTACGAGAAGGTGAACGCGGACCCGCCGGCCACCGCCACCACCGGCCGGGCACCGCCCGATGGCACGACCGGTTCGAGACCCGGCGCCCAGGCCGTCGTGTCCAGCGCCGGCGCGCCGCGCGCGAGCGCGAGAAGCGCGTCCAGATCGCATCCGGCCCGGATCCGCGCGGCCAGCTCCCGCATCGAGCCCAGCGCGTCCGCGTGCCGCTCAGCGACCGGGACCAGACCGAGATGGCGCGACGGCGTGCCGACCAGATCGGTGCGCCGCAGCACTCCCAGCACCGGCACACCCGACTCGTCCAGCGCGTCGCGCAGCAGCCGCTCGTGCCGGTCCGTGGCGACCTTGTTGAGGATCACACCGCCGATCCGTACCTCCGGATCCCAGGACGCGAAGCCGTGCACCAGCGCCGCCACCGACCGCGACTGCGAGGAGGCGTCCACCACCAGCACGACCGGCGCCCGCAGCAGCTTTGACACCTGTGCGGTGGAGGCCAGTTCGCCTTGGCCGGAGGCGCCGTCGTAGAGGCCCATCACGCCTTCGACGATCGCGAGGTCGCAGCCCGCCGCGCCATGCGCGAACAGCGGCCCGATCAGCCCGGGGCCGCACATGTAGGCGTCCAGATTGCGGCCCGGACGCGTCCGTCCTCCGGCCGACACCGCCAGCGCGTGATATCCCGGATCGATGTAGTCGGGCCCGGCCTTGTGCGGAGAGACGGCGAGGCCGCGCTCCGAGAAGGCCGCCATCAGCCCCGTGGCTACCGTGGTCTTGCCGCTGCCGGACGACGGCGCGGCGATGACCAGGCGCGGGACGTTCACCACTCGATGCCCCTCTGGCCCTTCTGGCCCGTGTCCATCGGATGCTTGACCTTGGTCATCTCGGTGACGAGGTCCGCGAAGTCGAGGAGTTTCTCCGGGGCGTTGCGGCCGGTGATCACCACATGCTGGGTGCCTGGCCGGTCGCGCAGCACCTCGATCACCTCGTCGGTGTCCACCCAGCCCCAGTGCAACGGATAGGCGAACTCGTCGAGGACATAGAGCCGGTGCGTCTCGGCCGCCAGATCACGCTTGACCTGCTCCCAGCCCTCGCGCGCCGCCTCCTCGTTGGAGAGCTGCGAATCGCGCTGCACCCAGGACCAGCCCTCACCCATCTTGTGCCAGGCGACGGAACCGCCCTCGCCGCTCGCGCCCAGCACCTTCAGCGCCTGCTCCTCGCCGACCTTCCACTTCGCGGACTTCACGAACTGGAACACTCCGATCGGCCATCCCTGGGTCCACGCGCGCAGCGCGAGCCCGAACGCCGCCGTCGACTTGCCCTTGCCGGTGCCCGTGTGGACGAGGACCAGCGGACGGTTGCGGCGCTGACGGGTGGTCAGACCGTCGTCCGGTACGGTTTCCGGCTGTCCCTGTGGCATTAAGCGGCCCTCCCGCGGTGGTTGATTCCCGTGCTTCCTTCGCCGCTCCTGGTCCCCTGTACGTCCCTGACCAGACCGGCGATGCTGTCGGCGCGCAGTTCGTCGAGAGTGACGGCGGTGCCCGCCAGATCGGTGGCGAGGCTCCTGGCGAGACCGAGCCGCACCGGCCCCGACTCGCAGTCCACGACCACCGAGGCGATGCCTTCCGACGCGTGCAGCCGCGCGGCGCGCGACGCGAGCGCCACCGGATCCGGGCCGCCGGTCGCCCGGCCGTCCGTCACCACCACCAGCAGCGGACGGCGCGCGGGGTCCCGCATCCGCTCCACCCGCAGGACGTCATGCGCCTTGAGCAGCCCGGCCGCGAGCGGCGTGCGGCCACCGGTGGGCAGCGACTCCAGCCGGGCCGCGGCGGCGTCCACCGACGACGTCGGCGGCAGCGCCACCGCCGCCTCCTTGCCGCGGAAGGTGACCAGGCCGACCTTGTCACGCCGCTGATACGCGTCCAGCAGCAGCGAGAGCACCGCGCCCTTCACCGCGCTCATCCGCTGCCTGGCCGCCATCGACCCGGACGCGTCGACCACGAACAGCACAAGATTTCCCTCGCGTCCCTCGCGGGTCGCCTGCCGCAGATCGTCGCGGCGGACCACCAGACCGGGGCCGCTGCGCCCGCGCGCCCGCTGGTGCGGCGCCGCGGCCCGCACGGTCGCCGCGAGATGCAGCCGGGTCAGCGCGCCCCGTGGACGCCGGGAGCCCGTCGTCCTGCCGTGTTCGGTGCGGGCCCGCGAGCGGCGGCCGGCCGCTCCCTCACCGAGGCCCGGCACGCTCAGCGTCTTCGTACGGAACGGCTCGGCGGCCCGCACGGCGGACTGCTCACCCGCCCCGGAGGCCCGCGGCCCGCCCTCGGCCTCCGGCCGCGCGGGCGTGTCGTCCTGTCCGGAGGCCGGCTCCCGCGGCGTGTCCTGGCCTTCGGGACCGGACGCCGGCGGCCGCCCGCCACCGCCGCCGGGACCGTCAGGCCCGCCGTCGGGACCGTCCGGCTCGGGATGGTCGTCGCCGTCGCTGTCGTGCTCGCCGGCGAACTCCTCCAGCGTGTCGTCGAGCTTCTCCTCGTCCAGCCCCGGCGCGTCGAAGGGATTACGGCGCCGCCGGTGCGGCAGCGCCAGCAGCGCTGCCTGCCGTACGTCCTCCGCGAGCACCTCCGTACGCCCGGCCCAGGCGGCCAGCGCCGTCGCGGTCCTGGCCATCACGATGTCCGCCCGCATCCCGTCCACCTCGAAGGCGGCGCAGGTCGCGGCGATCTGCAGCAGCGCCGCGTCGCCCAGCCGCACTTCGGGCAGCAGCGCCCGCGCGGTGCCGATGCGCTCCCGCAGGGCGCTCTCCTCGCCGGCCCATCGCGCGGCGAAGCCCGCCGGGTCGGCGTCGTACGCGAGCCGCCGCCGTACGACCTCCACCCGCTGACCGGGCTCGCGCGAGGCCGCGACCTCCACGGTGAGCCCGAACCGGTCGAGCAACTGCGGCCGCAGCTCGCCCTCTTCCGGATTCATCGTGCCGACGAGAAGGAAGCGCGCCGCGTGCCGTACGGAGACGCCCTCGCGCTCGACGTACGAGGCACCCATGGCGGCCGCGTCCAGCAGCAGGTCGACCAGGTGGTCATGGAGGAGGTTGACCTCGTCGACATAGAGCACGCCCCGGTGCGCGTCGGCGAGCAGTCCGGGCTCGAACGCCTTCACACCTTCCGAGAGCGCCCGTTCGATGTCCAGCGCGCCGACCAGCCGGTCCTCGGACGCGCCGACGGGCAGCTCCACCATCCTGGCCGGCCGGGACGTCCCGGGCGCGCTCTCGTGCGGCCCGTCCGGGCACGCGGGGTCCGGCGCGGCCGGGTCGCAGCTGTACCGGCAGCCCGCGACGGTCGCCACCTCGGGCATCAGCGCCGAGAGCGCCCGCACCGCGGTGCTCTTCGCCGTGCCCTTCTCACCGCGGACCAGGACACCGCCGACCGCCGGACTGACCGCGTTGAGCAGCAGGGCCAGCCGCAGATCGTCCATCCCCACGACGGCGGTGAACGGAAAGGGTGTGCTCATATGCTGATCGCTCCTTCGAGTGGCCGGCGTCCGGCGGCACGGATACGACGGCGGGAACACACAGGGGCGTCCCCGCGAAAGCTGGTGATCATGGCGCTCCCGGCGGTACGAAGGGCAGGCCCGCCGGCGCCCCTTCCTCGATCAGCCGCAGCAGCGCGTCCGTGTCCGCGTGCTCCTCGACGAGATCGCCGAGCAGGTCGAGCTGTTCCTCGCGGAGCGTGCCGAAGCGTGTGTCCGGCGCCGGGACGAACCGCCGTCCCGCCGCCCGCGCCACCTCGGTCAGGAAGCGCCGCCGGAACGCGTCGCTCTCCAGCGCCCCGTGCCAGTGCGTGCCCTGGACGGCCCCTGACCGGCAGCCGTCCACCGGCCGCCCCTGCCTGTCCGAGAAGAACGTCTCGCCGCCCCGGACGTCCGCGACGCCATGATGGATCTCGTATCCCTCGACGGCCTCGCCGAGCGCCACGCCCGACGGTCTGGCCAGGGTCTTCTCCCGGTCGAAGCGGATCCGCACGGGCAGCAGCCCAAGACCGGGCACGCTGCCCGCCCGTGACTCGACGTCGTCGTCTATGCGCTCGCCCAGGATCTGGTAGCCGCCGCAGATCCCGAGCACGGGACGGCCCTCGGCGGCCCGCCGGACGATCGCGTCGGCCAGCCCGCGCTCACGCAGCCAGGCCAGGGCCCGCACCGTGCCGCGAGTGCCGGGCAGGACCACCAGATCGGCGTCGGCGAGTTCCTCGGCCCGGTCCACGAACCGCACCACGACCCCGGGCTCCGCCGCCAGCGCGTCCACATCGGTGAAGTTGGACATCAGCGGCACGGCGGGGACCGCGACCCGCAGCACGTCCTCGCCGTACGGAGCGGAAACCCGGGACTCGCGGGCGCCGCCGCGCAGTGAGACCCGCAGTCCGTCCTCCTCGTCGATCCCGAGGCCGTGCCGGTACGGCAGCACGCCCAGCGTGGCCCGCCCGGTCAGACCGCGGAGCATCTCCAGACCCGGTTCCAGCAGGGACACATCACCGCGGAACTTGTTCACGAGGTAGCCCGCGACCAGCGCCTGGTCCTCCGGGCTCAGCAGCGCGGTCGTCCCGAAGAACGAGGCGAAGACCCCGCCGCGGTCGATGTCCCCGACCACGACCACCGGCAGCCGCGCGGCCCGCGCCACGCCCATGTTCACGATGTCGGTACGGCGCAGATTGATCTCGGCCGGACTGCCCGCTCCCTCGCAGATCACGGCGTCATGGGTGCGCCGCAGCTCTTCCAGGCACTCAAGGACCGTCCCCAGCAGCGCTTCCCGTCCGCCGCCGTGCGGTGTGCTCCCGGCAGACGACGCGGCGGAGCCGGAGGCCCCGCCGGATCCGAAGAACCCCCGGGCGCTCATCTCGCCGACCGGACGGCCCATCAGCACCACCTGGCTGCTGCGGTCACCGCCCGGTTTCAGCAGCACCGGGTTCATCAGCGCGGTCGGCTCCACCCGGGCGGCCTGCGCCTGCATCGCCTGCGCCCGGCCGATCTCCGCGCCTTCGCGGGTCACGAACGAGTTCAGCGACATGTTCTGCCCCTTGAAGGGCGCCACCTTCATCCCCCGGCGTACCAGCCACCGGCAGATCCCCGCCGTGACGACGCTCTTTCCGGCGTCCGAGGTGGTCCCGGCCACCAGCAGCCCGCCACCGAGCCCGTTCCGGCTCATCCCTGTCCCTTTCCGGAAGCCGTTGCCGCGCCCGTGCCGGAAGCGGCGCGCGTCCGGCGTATCGCGCCGTACGCGAAACGGCCCGCGACACAGGCCGCCAGCGCCAGCGTGTTCACCCGGCGCGACAGACGCACCGCCCGCTCGATGTCCGCGACCTCGACGGGCCGTCCCTCGCCGTTGAGCACCGGCCGGTGCTCGATCCGGCCGGCGTACGCCAGCGTCCCGCCGAGGCGTACGCCCAGCGCGCCCGCGAACGACGCCTCCACCGGGCCCGCGTTGGGACTCGGATGCCGGCCGGCGTCGCGCCGCAGCGCGCGCACGGCTCCACGCGGGTCGCCGCCCGCAGGCACGGCCAGCGCGGCGGTCAGCCGGGCCCCGGGCCAGCCGGCGACATCGTCGAGGCGCGCCGAGGCCCAGCCGAAGCGGCGGTGCACGGCGGACTTGTGACCCACCATCGCGTCCAGCGTGTTCACCGCCCGGAACGCCACAAGACCGGGCACGCCCGCGACCGCTCCCCACACCAGCGCGCCGACGACGGCGTCCGAGGTGTTCTCGGCGACGGACTCCACGACGGCGCGCGCGATCTGCTGAGCGTCCAGTGCCTCCGGGTCGCGCCCGCACAGCCGTGGAAGCCGCTCCCGGGCCAGTCCGATGTCTCCGGCGGCGAGCGCGCCGCCGATGGCCCGCGCCTCCCGTCCCAGCGAGGTGCCGCCGACGACGGCCCAGGTGGCGGCGGCGGTCAGCGCCACGGAGGCGGCGCGACGGTCCCGTACGCCCCGCGCGGCGAGCGCCGCGGCACCGGCGGCGCCGCCGACACAGACCGCGGTGTGCAGCGCGCCCCAGCCGCGGTGGTCATGCCACAGGACCCGCTCGACGGCCGTCGCCGCCCGGCCGAACGCGGCGACCGGGTGTCCACGGCGCGGATCGCCGAACAGCCGGTCACCCAGGAGGCCGGCGGTCGCGCCGTACGCGAAGATCCGTCCGGCGGCTGAACCGCGGCCAGGCATGAAGAAGTGTCCTCACTCAGGGTCCGCGCCCCGGCTCGACGTGTTGCGGCGGCGAGAGTTCCTGGCTCCCGGGAGACCAGGCTCCCAGTGACAGTGGCGGGACCGCGCCGGATTCGCACCGGCTTCCTCTTCTGCCTCCGTAAATGGCCCCGGCAGTCCACCACGCGGCCCAAACACCCGTCAACTCATCGCTGACCTGCGACGGGACAGTGTGCCGAGACGCACATGGCGCGCCGGCGCGCCGGAGACACGGCAGAGCCGGTCCCGGCGCACCCGAAGTGCGCCTGGACCGGCCGGTGCCGGAGGAGTCCGTGGCCGCTCAGACGACGATCAGATGAATCCCGTACGCGACGGCCGCGCCGCACAGCGCGAAGCAGACATAAGCGCCCGCGCGGACCGCCGCCGCGGCTCCGCCGGAACCCGCAGCGGGCGCCGGCGGCTGCTTGGCGAGCCCCACGACGCCGAGTGTGAACAGGCCCACGAGTCCGATCGTGGCCGCGAGGCTGACGCCGAAGACGGAGCCGAGCGCCGTCCAGTCGATGTGCATGCTGCTCCTTGGAGATCGCGCGAATGAGTGAGGTGGAAGAAGGAGCGGGGCGAGAGGCGAGCCCGGCACGCGCCGCCCCGCCTGTTCGCGCGGCCTCCTACACCGTGGCGGTTCGCGCCGGCTCGCCGGAGTCGACCGCGGGGGACGGAATGGTGGTCGAGAGGTCCGGCGCGACGCCGGTCGTGTGCGGCGGGGTGACGGCGGCCATGGCGGCCGTCATGACGTCCGCCGGCTCGGCAGCGGTGACGTTCGTGTGGTCGACCGGCTGCCGGCGCGAGGCGAGCCAGATCGCTCCGGAGACCGCGACGAGCAGCACGGCGACCACCGTCACACCCCAGGCGCCCTGGCCGGTCAGGAACTCGGCTCCGGCGGCGACCAGCCCGGCGGACGGCAGGGTCAGACCCCAGGCGATGAACATCCGGGTGGCGGTGGACCAGCGGACCACGCCGCCCTTGCGGCCGAGCCCCGCGCCCATCACGGCGCCGGAGCAGGACTGCGTCGTGGAGAGCGAGAAGCCCAGGTGGGAGGAGGCCAGAATGACGGTCGCGGCACTGGTCTGGGCGGCGAAGCCCTGCTGCGGCCGGAGCTCGGTGAGGCCGGTGCCCATGGTGCGGATGATGCGCCAGCCACCGAGATACGTACCGAGCGCGATCGCGGTGCCGGCGGAGACGATGACCCACAGCGGCGGATTGGAACCGGGAGCGAGGACGCCGCCGGTGACCAGTGCGAGAGTGATGACACCCATGGTCTTCTGCGCGTCATTGGTGCCATGGGCGAGGGAGACGAGCCCCGCGGAGGCGATCTGTCCGGCGCGGTAGCCCTTGGCGGTGGCCTTCTCGTCCGTGCGGCTGCCGATCAGATAGGTCAGCCGGGTCGCGAGCAGGGCCGCGAGGCCGGCGACGACGGGAGCGGCGAGCGCCGGAATCAGGACCTTGGTGATGACCACACCACCGTTGACGCCCGACGCGCCGGCCGACATCAGCGTGGCGCCGATCAGGCCGCCGAAGAGTGCGTGGGAGGAACTGGACGGCAGGCCGAGCAGCCAGGTGAAGAGATTCCAGAGAATGGCGCCGACGAGCGCCGCGAAGATCACTTCGGTCTGGATGCCCTGTTCGTTGATGAGCCCGCCGGAGATGGTCTTGGCGACTTCCACGGACAGGAACGCGCCGACGAGATTCAGTACGGCGGACATGGCCACCGCGATCTTGGGCTTCAGTGCGCCGGTCGAGATGGTCGTCGCCATCGCGTTGGCGGTGTCGTGGAAACCGTTCGTGAAATCGAACACGAGAGCCGTCACGATCACGATCGCGAGCAGCAGCGTGATGTGTTCCATTTACCCAGGCAATCGTTTGACGTCGGTGGCCGCGGTGAACGTATGGAATCAGAGTGAACGGAAGATGAACTGGATAAGGCTTCGCGGTGCCCTCGTGTGAGGAGATGTTGCTCCGTTTGCACCGGCGGCCGGCGGCCGTGACGCCGACCCGTCCCGCCTGACAGGATCACCGCATGACCGATCACCAGCGGCAGGACGCGACGGAGAGCGATCAGCGGCGGGACGCCGTCGCCCGCGCCTGGCGGGATCTCGTGGCCACGGCCCGCAGGACGGCGGCCGAGGGACTCGTCGTCGGCACCTCGGGCAATGTATCGGTACGGGTCGGCGAACTGGTCCTGGTCACTCCGAGCGGCGTGCCGTACGACCGGCTGACGGCCGAGGACACCGTCGCCGTCGATCTCGAAGGACGGCAGGTGCTCGGCGATCTCGTCCCCACCAGCGAGCTCCCGCTCCATCTGGCCGTCTACCGCAACACCTCGGCCGCCGCCGTGGTCCACACGCACGCGGTGCACGCCACCGCCGTCTCCACCCTCGTCCCAGAACTGCCCCTGATCCACTACATGGCGGCGGCCTTCGGCGGGCCCGTCCGCGTCGCGCCGTACGCGCTGTACGGCACGGACGAACTGGCCGCCAACATGCTGCGCGCCCTGCGCGACCGCACGGCGTGCCTGCTCCAGAACCACGGCACCGTCAGCTATGGCGACACCCTCGCCAAGGCGTACGACGACACGGCCCAACTGGAATGGATGTCCCGCCTCTGGCTCGTCGCCGGAGCCGTGCCGGGCCACACTCCGGCGCTGCTGTCACCGGCCCAGGTACGCGAGGCCGGGGACAAGCTCAGAGGCTACGGCCAGCGGCCCTGAACGCCCGCGCGGCCGGCCCGTCCGCCGCCCGGCGGCACCGGGCCTTTCCCACCGACGGACGCGTCCACTGGCCGAGGCGGGCGGGCGTGACGACACTGGACCTGTGCGCCCGGCTACAGCGACGGCAGCGGCCGTCTCCACACTGATCGGGGTCGGCGCGGCTGCGGTCGCCGTCGGCCGGTACGCGGGCGACGCCGCGCTCAAGGTGTCGCCGGGCCGGCCGCTGCCCAGCGACCCCCGCCTCACCGTGCACGCCACGGCCGCCGGGCAGGTCACCCTGACCCGCTGCCTCGCCTCCCTGCGCCCAGGCACCTACGGACTCGAAGGACCCGGCGTCCACGCGGTCGTCGGCCCCGTCCTGGAGAGCGTGCCGCACGCCGCCGACACCGTCGTACGCCGGCTGGAAAGCGTCAGCCACGGGAGCCTCGCTCCCGGCACCCGGGTGCGGCTCACCCCGCAGGTGCACAGCGGCGACCCGACGACCGCTCTCGATCTCGACCACAAGGACGTGGAGATCGTCGGCGAACTCGGTTCCCTGCCCGCGTGGTTCGTACCGGGACAGCGCGAGACCTGGGTGATCACCGCACATGGGCTGGGCACCACCCGCGAGCACCCCATGAACATCATGGCGTTCCTGGCGGAACTGGAGCTCCCGGTGCTCGACCTCGCCTACCGGGGCGACCCCGGCGCCCCTCGGCCGCCCGACGGTCTCGGCCACCTCGGCGAGTCCGAGTGGCGCGACCTCGACGCGGCGATCCGCTACGCCGTCCGCTACGGCGCCGACCGCGTGATCCTGATCGGCTGGTCCATCGGCGCGTCGATGGCCCTGCACGCCGCCGTCGACTCCACGCTCACCGAACGGATCTCCGGGCTGGTGCTCGACTCACCGGTGCTGGACCCGGAGGCCACGCTGCGGGCGCTCGCCACCGCCCGCCGCACCCCCGGACCACTGCTGCCGCTCGCGGTCAGGGCGGCCCAGGGCAGGACCGGGCTCCGCGGTGACCTGCTGCGCCGGGCCACCGACACGCGCAACCTGCGGGTTCCGACGCTGATCTGCCACGGCCCGGACGACACGCTTGCCTCCTGGGACTCCTCCCGTGAGCTCGCCGCCCGGCGGGCCGACCTGATCAGTCTCCACGCCGTCGCGCACGCTCCGCACGCCGCCATGTGGAACGCCGATCCGACGGGATACGAGGAGGCGCTCCGCCGCTTCCTCACTCCGCTGCTGTAGGCCCGGTCCGACACATCCCGCCGTCCGCCCCCCGGGGTCCGGTGCGTGCGATCGCGAGGCGGAGGAGCGGGCTCGTACGGGATGTACGCGGCTGACGCCGACAGCGCCGCGAGCGGGCGTGCCGGGCGTCGCGGGCCGGGCGGGATGTGCCGGACCGGGCCTGGTGCCCCGCCCGGACCGCGTCCTCCGCCTCGCGATCCGCCAGGTCCTCCGCCGGGCCCCGGACCTGTCCTGTCCGGACCGGTCCTCAAGCCGTCCGCACGCCGCCCAGCAGGGCTTTTCCCACCCGGTCGCACCGATGCCCCGTCTCCGCCGGAGGAGCCCCTTCCGGCCGCCCCGGAGCGACGGAACAGATTCCGTTTGGGCTTTCGGGCGGTCACCGGGAAGACTGCTCTCGTGACGTCCCGAAAGCCTGATGAGCAATTGGCGCGCAACTCCAGACTCCGACTCGTCCGCCCGAGGTCGTTGGCCACGGCCCGACGGGCCGTGACCGATGGGCGCAACAGGCCGGCACCCCGGCCGCCCGAGGGCACTCCGCCTCCCGCGGAGCTGGCCCGCCAGGCGAGGGAGGTCCTCGCCGATGCCGTGCGGATCGCCCGCTGGGCGGCCGTCGACCGGGACCCGGGCGCGGGTCCACTCACCGAGGCCGCGCAGGAACGGGCCGCCACCGCACTGGAGTTGACACCGGACCAGGTGCGCGCGAGCTGGGACCGCGCCCGGCTGGCCGGACTCGTCGAGCTGCACGGCGGCACCGTACGTCCCGGCTGGCGGCTCCAGGCCTGGGACCGCGACGACAGCGCCGTCCAGCGCGGCTGGGTCGCGCTCTTCGACGCCTGGTCGCTCGTCCACCCGGCGCCCGCCGATGTCGCGCCGGCCACGGTGGCCGAGGTCGTCGAAGCCGTCCCTCAGGTGCTCTCGCTCCTCCAGCTCTCGGCCGGCCCCGTGCTCGTACCGGCCCTGCTCGATCTGCTGCGGCAGCGCGTCGCGGAGCTCCACGAGGAGCGCTGCGAGGTCCCGTACGCGCCGGGATCCGTCCCGGCCGAGCCGGCCGCCCAGGAACCACCGGCGGACGCCCTGCTCCCTCCGCTGCTCCAGTGGGCCCTGGAGGGCCTGGCCGCCGTCGGCGCGCTGACCCTCGGCGAGGGCCAGGCGACCCTCACTCCGCTCGGAAACTGGGCGGTCTGGGTCAAACTGGAGCAGATCTGTGTCGCGGCCCAGAGCCCCGCCGGCAATATCGAGCAGTCCGCCCAGGACATGCTCCGCGGCTGCGCCCGGCTCACGCCCGGACCCGCCCGCGCCGAATACCGCGCTTGGCTCGCCGCCCGCACCATCGGCAGCGCCGTCACCGAACTGCTCGCCGTCGCCCGCGGCGAGGACGCCCTTCTGCGCGGCCTCGCCTTCGAGGCGCTGCGGGTCGTCGGCGCGCCCGCCGAGGCCGGCGTACGGTCGGCGGCGGACGACAGCTCGCTGCGTCCCTACGCGCTGCTCTGGCTGGCGGAGTACGAGGGCGCCGACCCGGAGGACGCCGCCGATGTCCTGACGCGCGAGGAGTCGACCTGGCTCTGGGTGGACACCGCCGCGGCCGTCGCCGACCACGGTGAGAGCGACCTGCTGGTCCGTCATCTGGATTCCGCGGTCCAGGGCAATGTCCCGGCACTGCTCGACGAGATAAGAGCCGTGGGCCATCCGCGTACCGTCCAGGTGCTGGTCGCCCTGGCCGCCGCGCACCCGGATCCCGCTCTCGCCAAGGCCGTGCGCCGGGCGGCGTTCCAGGTGCACACCGGAGGCTCCTGACCCGGCACCGTGCTTCGGGCCCGCGCCCGGCATCACCATGGCCTCGCCGCGGGCCGGTTCCGCGCCGCGCCGGGTCCAGGAACGGAAATGATCTCTCCGGCCGGGTCCGCGGTCCGGCGGACCCGGGTACCGGGCCGGGAGGCAGTTGCGCGGCCCGGCTAGACTGGCCCGTATGGCATTTCTCCTTGTGCATTAGCCGGCGTCGAAGAATCCCTCCGCCAGCCCTCTTCCGCCGTCCATACCGCCCTGGAGTCTTTCCGTGATCACCGCAACCGGCGTCGAGCTGCGCGCCGGAGCCCGTGTCCTCATCGAGTCCGCCTCGTTCCGCATCGCCAAGGGCGACCGCATCGGTCTCGTCGGCCGCAACGGAGCCGGCAAGACCACGCTCACCAAGTGCCTCGCGGGCGAGGGCATCCCCGCCGCCGGCACGATCACCCGCTCCGGCGAGGTCGGCTATCTGCCGCAGGACCCGCGCACCGGCGACCTCGATGTCCTCGCGCGCGACCGCGTCCTCTCCGCCCGCGACCTCGACTCCGTGCTGCGGAAGATGCGGGAGAACGAGGAGCGGATGGCGAACGGCAAGGGCGCCACCCGCGAGAAGGCGATGAAGAAGTACGAGCGCCTGGAGACGGAGTTCCTCACCAAGGGCGGATACGCCGCCGAAGCCGAGGCCGCCACCATCGCCGCCGCGCTCGGACTGCCCGACCGGGTGCTCGGCCAGCCCCTGCACACGCTCTCCGGCGGTCAGCGCCGCCGGGTGGAGCTGGCGCGCATCCTCTTCTCCGACGCCGACACCCTGCTGCTCGACGAGCCCACGAACCACCTCGACGCGGACTCCATCGTCTGGCTGCGCGACTACCTCAAGACGTACCGCGGCGGCTTCATCGTGATCTCCCACGATGTCGACCTGGTCGAGACGGTCGTCAACAAGGTCTTCTACCTGGACGCCAACCGCTCTCACATCGACGTCTACAACATGGGCTGGAAGCTCTACCAGCAGCAGCGCGAGGCCGACGAGAAGCGCCGCAAGCGCGAGCGGGCCAACGCGGAGAAGAAGGCCGCCACCCTGAACTCCCAGGCCGACAAGATGCGCGCCAAGGCCACCAAGACCGTCGCCGCGCAGAACATGGCCCGCCGCGCCGAGCGGCTGCTGTCGGGCCTCGAAGCCGTGCGCCAGTCCGACAAGGTCGCCAAGCTGCGCTTTCCCGAGCCCGCTCCCTGTGGCAAGACGCCGCTGACGGCGGAGGGCCTGTCGAAGTCGTACGGCTCCCTGGAGATCTTCACCGATGTCGATCTGGCCATCGACAAGGGCTCCCGGGTGGTGATCCTCGGCCTCAACGGCGCGGGCAAGACCACACTGCTGCGGCTGCTGGCCGGGGTCGAGAAGCCCGACACCGGACAGGTGACGCCCGGCCACGGCCTCAAGCTCGGCTACTACGCCCAGGAGCACGAGACGCTGGACCCGGAGCGCTCCGTCCTGGAGAACATGCGCTCCTCGGCGCCCGACCTCGATCTCGTCGACGTCCGCAAGACACTCGGTTCCTTCCTGTTCTCCGGAGACGACGTCGACAAGCCGGCCGGAGTGCTCTCCGGCGGTGAGAAGACCCGGCTCGCGCTGGCGACCCTGGTCGTCTCCTCCGCCAATGTGCTGCTGCTCGACGAGCCGACCAACAACCTCGACCCGGCCAGCCGTGAGGAGATCCTCGGCGCGCTCCGTACGTACAAGGGCGCGGTCATCCTCGTCACTCACGACGAGGGCGCGGTCCACGCGCTGGAGCCGGAGCGGATCATCCTGCTGCCCGACGGGGTCGAGGACCTCTGGGGCGCGGACTACGCGGATCTGGTCGCGCTCGCCTGACGGCCGGCCGCCGGCCTGGCCGTCTCATGATCCAGAGGCGTGATCCACTCACGTGATCCACTCCGTATGGATCATTCGGCTCAGCAGTGATCCTTCATCTGTGTGAGTGCGTCTCGTACTGCGGCGCGCCGCGCGACGGACCGGGCCGTCCCGGCCTTGGTCCGCGCCGACCCGGCCGCACGCCGCTGACCTGGCACTTCCGCCGCACCTTCGCCCAGAGGCCGAGGCGGGCATCGCCGGAATAGGTAACTCCGCCCGTATCCGGAGCCGGAAGCCCGCCAAAGCTGGTCCCACGGACCTTGCCGAATGGGTGGCCAGGAGGCCCGCGAGGGGTGATCATGAGAAGTCCAGAGCGCACTTCCCATGAGGAGGCACGGGTGGCCGAGACTCTGAAGAAGGGCAGCCGGGTAACCGGCGCCGCGCGTGACAAGCTCGCGGCAGACCTGAAGAAGAAGTACGACAACGGTGCGAGCATCCGGGCGCTGGCCGAAGAGACCGGCCGTTCCTACGGATTCGTTCACCGGATGCTCAGTGAGTCCGGAGTCACGCTGCGGGGACGTGGCGGAGCGACGCGAGGCAAGAAGGCCGCTTCGGCCTGACGACCGAGCACGACTCCTCCGGCCACCGGTTCGGATGGTGGCCACCCGGTCGATCACATGATCGCCCAGGTGGTTACTGTGCAGTCACTTGGCTCGATGCCCTGACTGCCCGAACCGGAGGCGCCCCATGACTTCGCTCGAATCAGTACTCGACAAGGACGGCGTACGGCTCACCGTCGAGGACGCGATCGGCACGGTGACGCTCACCAATCCGGCCAAGCGCAATGCCCAGTCTCCCGCTCTGTGGCGGGCGTTGGCAGAAGCCGGAAGGGCGTTGCCGGGCAGTGTGCGGGTCGTGGTGCTGCGCGGTGAGGGTGTGTCCTTCTCCGCGGGGCTCGACCGGCAGGCGTTCACTCCCGAGGGTTTCGACGGCGAGCCGTCGTTTCTGGATCTCGCGCGGGGCTCGGACGCCGACCTCGACGCGGCCATCGCCGCATACCAGGAAGGCTTTACCTGGCTGCGGCGCAATGACGTCGTATCGATCGCGGCCGTTCAGGGACACGCGATCGGAGCCGGCTTCCAGCTCGCGCTCGCGTGCGATCTCCGGATCGTCACCACGGACGTGCGGTTCGCCATGCGCGAGACGAGCCTCGGCCTGGTCCCCGACCTCACCGGCACCCATCCGCTGGTGGGGCTCGTCGGTTACGCGCGTGCGCTGGAGATCTGCGCCACGGGCCGCTTCGTCGAGGCCGCGGAGGCCGAACGGACCGGGCTCGCCAACCTGGTGGTGGCGCCCGGCGAACTCGACGACACCGTAAAGGACTTGGCGGGCGCGCTGCTGGCCGCACCGCGAGACGCGGTGATCGAGACCAAGGCGCTGCTCCAGGGCGCGTCCGGCCGCACCTTCGAGGCCCAGCGCGCCGCCGAGCGCGCCGCACAGGCCCGCCGGCTGCGCGATCTCGCCGGCCTCGCCGACTGACAGCCGCCGCTTCCGCCGTGAGCCGGACGGGACTGTCGTGAGCCGGACGGGACTTCCGCGACACGTCCTAGCTCCACTGGTCCAGCGGGCTCCGCGGATTCCTCCGCCGTTTCCGGCAGCGCCGTCACCCACGGATCCGTTCTGACCGGCGGCGGCCCCGGCCGGTCCTCGCGCCGGCCTGCCTCATCCACGGCGCGGAACCGGACAAGCGGTCCTAATGTGAGCGACAGAGCCCATCTCCGCACGGAAAGGGATGAATGGCGATGTCAGACAGCGCGCCCCGCAATCAGGCCATGTCCTCCGGCAGAGAGCCGTCGGGCGAGGAGGCGAGAAGGCCCTCCGCCACCAAGCGCGGCGGTGGCCCTCCCGGATCCCGTGGCCGTACCACCATCGCCGACGGCGTTGTGGAGAAGATCGCCGGACTCGCGGCCCGGGACGTGCTCGGTGTACACGCCATGGGAAGCGGGATGTCGCGGACCTTCGGCGCCGTACGCGACCGCGTCCCCGGCAGCGGCAAGTCGTCCGTCAGCCGAGGCGTGAAGGCCGAGGTGGGAGAGGTACAGACAGCGATCGATCTGGAGATCGTCGTCGACTACGGAGTCTCGATCACCGATGTCGCCGTCGCCGTACGCGAGAACGTCATCTCCGCGGTCGAGCGGATGACGGGACTTGAGGTCGTCGAGGTCAATATCGCGGTCAGCGATGTGAAGCTGCCCGACGAGGACGATGACGAAGGACCGGAGACACGGCTCCAGTAGCGGTCCGGGAAGCGCGGAGGAGCGGAAGAGGAGCGCACGATGAGCATGGCTGTGGTCGGCCTGTTGGCCGGTATGGCGCTCGGATTCGCCGGTTATTTCGGCGGATTCGGAGCCTTTGTGCTGGTGGCCGCGCTGGGCGTGGTCGGGTTCGTGGCCGGGAGGTTCCTGGACGGCGATCTGGAGCCCGGCTACTTCTTCCGCAGTCGCGAACGCGACGACCGGCGGCGGTGACCTCGCGTGGCCGGTGACCGGATGGCGGCCGGTGAGCGCGGAGCGACGACCATCGCCGACCGCGTCGTCGCGAAGATCGCCGCGCAGGCGGCGCGGGAAGCGCTCGGCGGAGTGCCGGCAGGCGGAGCCGCGCCGCACGCCACTGTGACGGTGCACCACGACATCGCGCATGTGCGCGTAGGCATCGAACTGGACTATCCCTCCGACATCGGCGGCCAATGCCGCGCCGTGCGTCACCAAGTCACCCAGCGGGTACGCGCGTTGGCGGGCATGGAGGTGCCCGAAGTGGTGGTGCGTGTCGAAGAGCTGCACTCCGTCCATTCGCGAGGCGCGGCACAGGGGAGAATCCGATGAGCGAACCCGTGGCCGGAGGCACCGGACAGGACAGGGAAGACGAGCGGGGCGGCGTACTCGAACGGGACCAGTCGAGCTCCGCCACGCGGTACGAGCCGGAGCCGCCGGACGACGGCGCGGGCGGCAGGGCCGGACGCTTCTGGTCCACCCGCCGGATCCCCGCCGCGCTGGTCTCCCTGGTCGTTCTCGGCGCCGCCGGGCTGCTGTTGTACGACATCGCGGCCGTGCGGGCCGGCCATCCCGCCATGTCCTGGCGCCGCGAGCTCGCCGGCGAACTGGCCCGGCAGCCGCTCGACCAGACCTGGATGCTGGTGGCGGCGGCCGTCGCGATGGCTCTCGGAGTGTGGCTGATCGTGCTCGCGCTCACTCCCGGACTGCGCGGAGTGCTGCCCATGCGGCGGGACTTCGGAGAGGTACGGGCCGGACTGGACCGGGAGGCCGCCGCGCTGGTGCTGCGCGACCGCGCCATGGAGGTCTCCGGAGTGCAGTCGGCGCGGGTGCGGGTGGGCCGCTCCAAGGTGAAGGCGCGCGCTCAGTCCCACTTCCGTGAACTCGACGACGTACGCGCGGACTTGCGCGACGTGCTGGGCACCGGCGTCAGGGAGCTGGGCCTCGCCAGGCCGCCCGCACTGTCGGTGCGAGTCCGCAGGCCCACCAGGAAGAGGTGACGGCGTGATCAGGGTGGTCAACCGCGTACTGCTGGCTCTGATCGGTCTGGTGCTGCTCTGCGCGGGCGGCTTGGTGCTCGCGCAAGGAGTGCGGTGGCCGGTGCCGTCCTGGTGGCCGTACGGCGGACCGCACGATGTGCTGCTGAGCCGTGTGAACCGCCTCCGGTGGCGCGAGGACGGCTGGTGGTGGCCCGCCGTCATCGCCGCACTGGCGGTCGTGGTGGTGCTGGCGCTGTGGTGGCTGCTGGCGCAGCTCCGGCGTTCCCGGCTGGCGGAGGTCCTCGTCGACACCGGTGACGGTGAAGGAGCGCTGCTGCGCGGCCACGCGCTGGAGCACGTGCTGGCGAGCGAGGCCGAGTCGCTGGACGGCGTGGCCCGCGCGAGGGTCAGGCTGACGGGCCGTCGCGGCGCTCCGTCCGCACGCGTCCGGATGCTCCTGGACGCTCACGCGGCGCCGGGTGAGGCGCTCAGGCGCCTTGTCCACGAGGCGCTGGCCCATGCCCGTGACTCGGCGAACCTGAAGGCGTTGCCGGCGCAGGTCCGGCTCCGTGCGGCGAAGCACCGCGCGGAGCGGGTGAGCTGACGGCCGGTTCCGGCCACGGCGCGGGCGGCCCGCAGGGCGCAGGCCGCCACACGCTCTAGAAACCGTGGCGCGCGCCGCCGTCCACCGGCAGCATCAGGCCCGTCAGATAGGACGCCGCGGGCGAGAGCAGGAACGCCGCCGTACCGCCGAACTCCTCCGGGGTGCCGTAGCGGCGCAGCGGTATGCGCGACTCGTTTCTCGCCTTCGCCGCCGCCGCGTCGCCCGACAGGGCGTCGAGTTCGCGCACGCGGTCCGTGTCGATCCGGGACGGCAGCAGGCCGAGGACCCGGATTCCACGCGGGCCGAGTTCGTTCGCGAGGGACTTCGCGAAGCCGGCCAGGCCCGGCCGCAGACCGTTGGAGATGGTCAGGCCCGGGATCGGCTCGTGCACCGATCCCGAGAGGACGAAGCCGATGACACCGCCCTCGCCCAGTTCCTCCGCCGCCGCGCGCGCCAGCCGTACGGCTCCCAGGAAGACCGACTCGAACGCCGTCTGCCACTGCTTGTCGGTGGTGTCCGCGGCGAACCCGGGCGCCGGGCCGCCGACGCTGATCAGGATGCCGTCGAAGCCGCCGAACCGCTCCCGGGCCGCGCCGATGAGGCGTTGTGGAGTGGCCGGGTCGGCGTTGTCGGCGGCGAGTCCGTGAGCGCCGGGCCCGATCGCCTCGGCGGCCTCCGTGACACCGCTCTCGTCGCGTCCGGAGATGACAACCTTCGCGCCGTCGGCCGCGAGTGCCTGCGCGGCGGCACGGCCCAGCCCCCGCGACGCACCGGTGACGACATAGACGCGGTCTCTCAGTCCAAGATCCATGGACCTATCCTGCCGTGCCCGTCCCAGCCAGGGTCAGCGCGGTCACCACCAGTCCGATATGGCTGAATGCCTGCGGATAGTTGCCGAGTTGGCGTCCGGCCGCCGGATCGTACTCCTCCGCCAGCAGCCCGACGTCGTTGCGCAGCGAGAGCAGCCGCTCGAAGAGCTCCCTGGCCTCCTCGGTCCGCCCCGTCATATGAAGCGCGTCGGCCAGCCAGAACGAGCAGACCAGGAACGTCCCCTCGTCGCCGGGCAGGCCGTCGACCTCGGGACCCGTCGTGCTGTAGCGGCGCACGAGTCCGCTCTGTCCCAACTCCGCCCGCACCGCGTCGACCGTGCCGACGACCCGGGGATCGTCCGGCGGCAGAAAGCCGACCCGCGGGATGAGCAGCGTCGCCGCGTCCAGCTCCGCGGAGCCGTACGACTGGGTGAAGGTGTTCCGCTCCGGGTCGTACCCTTTCTCGCACACCTCCCGGTGAACCTCGTCCCGCATCGTCCGCCACCGCTGCACATCACCGCTGCGCGAGTGATCGGCCTCCAGCGTGCGTACGGCCCGGTCGGCGGCGACCCAGGCCATCACCTTGGAGTGCACGAAGTGCCGGCGCGGCCCACGGACCTCCCAGAGGCCCTCGTCCGGCTCCCGCCACTTCGACTCCAGGAAGTCCAGCAGAGCGAGCTGAAGACTCCAGGCGTGCGGCTTCGGAGAGAGTCCCGCCATCCGGGAGACATGGAAGGAGTCTATGACCTCGCCGTAGACGTCGAGCTGGAGCTGGTCGACCGCGTTGTTGCCGATCCGGACGGGCGCGGATCCCTCGTAACCGCTCAGCCAGGGCAGCTCGCTCTCCGGCAGCCGCCGCTCACCGGCGAGCCCGTACATGATCTGCAGATCGGCCGGGTCTCCGGCGACCGCGCGCAGCAGCCAGTCGCGCCAGGCGGCGGCCTCGTCCAGATAGCCGACCGACAGCAGGGCTCCGAGCACCAGAGTGGAATCGCGCAGCCAGCAGTAGCGGTAGTCCCAGTTCCGTACGCCGCCGGGATCCTCCGGCAGGGAGGTGGTGGGCGCCGCCACGATGCCGCCGGTCGGCCCGTAGGTGAGTCCCTTGAGTGTGATGAGGGAGCGCATGACGGCGGCGCGGTACGGGCCTTCGTACGTGCACCGCGCGGCCCAGGCCTCCCAGTCCTCCAGGCTGTGCTCCAGCGACTCGTACGGGTCCACGAGCGGCGGACGCGGCTCGTGCGAGGGATGCCAGGTGAGGACGAACGCCACCTTCTCGCCCTCGCCGACGGTGAAGGAGGAACGCGTACTGAACTGCTGGCCCCAGGTCTTGACCGCGGGTTCGCTGCGCAGCCACACGGAGTCGGGGCCCGCCACCGCCACCCGGTGCCCGTCCGAGCGGCGCATCCAGGGCACCACGGAACCGAAGTCGAAGCGCAGCTTCAGCGTGGAGTCCATGTCGACGGAACCGCTGACTCCCTCCACGATCCGCACGACATCGGGTGCCACATCACGCTGCGGCATGAAATCGATGACCTTCACCACACCCGTCCGGGTCTCCCACACGGATTCCAGCACCAGCGAGTCACCCAGGTAGCCGCGCCGCGTGCAGTCGCCCGCGCCCGTCGGCGCGATCCGCCAGTGGCCGTTGTCCTCGTCGCCGAGCAACGAGGCGAAGCAGGCCGCCGAGTCGAAGCGCGGAAGGCACAGCCAGTCGATGGAACCGTCCATGCCGACCAGTGCGGCGGTCTGCAGATCGCCGATGAGCGCGTAGTCCTCGATGCGTTGGGTCACGCCACCCCTGTTCCCGCACCGCGCGGAGGCTAAGCAGTGGTCAGACGGCCGCGGTCGCGGGATTGGATTCCGGTGCGGGGACTCCGTGACTCGCGGCCGCTTCCCGGTCGCGCTTCTCCCGGCGTACGAGAATCACCCAGCCGACGGGCACTCCGGCGGCGAACAGCCACCACTGGACGGCGTACGCCATATGAGGGCCGATCGAGCTGTCGTCGGGGTCCTGGATCTGTTCGGGACTGCCGCCGGCCGGCACGGGAGAGGTCTGCTCCACATAGCCGCCGAGCACCGTACGGCCGAGGTACTCGCGCTGCTGCTCGCTGCTGATCAGCATGGTCTGGCGCGGCGGCAGGTCCCGTACGTCCTTGATGCCGCTGGCCGCCGAGGTCTCGTCGGCCTTCAGCCGGCCGGTGATGGTGACCTCGCCGCCGGGAGCGGGCGGGATGTCGGGAAAGGCCCGCTGGTCGCCCGTGGCGGGGATCCAGCCGCGGTTGACGATGACCGCGCGGCCGTCTTTCAGGATGAGCGGGATCAGCACGTGGTAGCCGACCTGGTCGTCACTGGAGGTCCGGCGGCGTACGACGACCTCGTGCGCGGGGTCGAACCGGCCGGTGGCCGTGACCCGCCGCCAGTAGTCGGTGCGGGGGACGGTGTGCCCGGGTGAGGTCAGTTCCGTTATCGGGACCGGTTCGGCCCTGAGGTTGTCCGAGATCAGGGCGTTCTGGGCGACTTTGTGTTCGTGCCGGTGAAGCTGCCAGAAACCCAGCTCGATCATCGCGGGGATGAGGGCGAGGGCGAGGAGGGTGAGGATCACCCACTGCCGGGACAACAGGAAGCGGTACACGCCTTCGACGGTACCCGGCCGGTGACGGCCGCCGGACGGCGGGACCGGGCAGACGGCGGTGGGCCGCGGCCACGGCCTCGCGCGGAACCTCCTCTCGCGGGCTCTGCTGTCCCCTCTGCGGTCCCGGACCGCGTCGGCCGTGCCGGCCTCGCGGGACCGGTCTCAGACCCGGTCGACGACGCCGGTCCTGCCCGCGGCGCGGGCGCAGTGGGCGCCGCAGTACCAGTGGCTCTCGGCCTCCACCCCCTGGCCGATGATCTGCACCCGGCAGTGTTCACAGATGGGCGCCATCCGGTGGATGGCGCAGGAGAAACAGTCGAAGACATGCACCGCGCCCTGCGCGTGCACCTCGAAAGACATCCCGTAGTCGTTTCCGCAGACCTCGCAACGTGCCATGCGCCACAGGGTGGGACGCCGGGCGCCGGTGCGCGAGAGGGCCGCTGGCGCGTCGCGTGCCAATCACTCGTCTGCCGGGCGCGGGCCGGGCAGAGTGGTCCCCGGCGGCCACGGAGCGGGCAGCGGCAGCGGAGCCTGCGCGGGCGGTGGTGCGGGCGCCGGAACCGGAGCGGAACCGCGCGCCGGCGCCACGTCCCGCAGCAGTTGCGTGAAGGCGCCCTCGTCGATGACGGGCGTGCCGTACGACGCGGCCTTGACCGTCTTGGACGTCGACGCGGCCGGGTCATTGGTCACCAGCAGACTGGTCAGCCGCGACACGCTCGTCGCCACATGCAGCCCGGCCTCCACGGCCCGATCCTCCAGCAGCTCACGGTCGACGGAGGTGTCGCCGGAGAACGCCACCCGCATGCCCTGCACCAGCGGCCCGCCCGGCTCGTACCGGCCGGGATTCGGATACGGGCAGGCCGGGCGCTTGCGCGAGGGCCGCCAGCTCGCCTGCCGGTAGGTCGGCTGATAACCGGCCCGGGGCCGCGCCGGCGCGTCCGACCACTCGGTGAGCGGCAGGCATTCGAGCAGCGGCAGCCGTACGCCGTCCCGGGCCGCGGCGTGCAGACTCGGGCGGAACGCCTCCGCCAGCACCCGCGCGTCGTCGAGCGCGTGGTGCGCGCGCTGCTGGACGACTCCGAAGTGCGCGGCGAGCGACTCCAGCTTGTGATTGGGCAGCGGCAGCCGCAGCTCCTTGGAGAGCGCGATCGTGCACAGCCGCTGCCGGGTGGGCGCGGCCCGCTCCGCGCGTGCGTACTCCCGGGCGATCATCGACCAGTCGAAGACCGCGTTGTGCGCGACGAGCACCCGGCCGTCCAGCCGCTCGGCCAGCTCTCCGGCGACGTCCGGGAAGAGCGGAGCGCTCTCCAGCACATCGCTCGTCAGCCCGTGGATCCACACGGGACCCGGGTCGCGCTCCGGATTGACCAGGGTGTACCAGTGGTCCTCGACATTGCCCCGGGCGTCCAGGCGATACACGGCGGCGGACACTATCCGGTCGTCGCGGGCGAGTCCGGTGGTCTCCACGTCGACGACCGCGTACCCCTGAGGGTAGGCGGCCGGCCATGTCGTCGCAGTCGTCTGGTCGTCGAGCATGGTCACAGAGAATACGGGCCGCGACTGACAGCCCCGTCCCCGGTCCGCCTCGGGACGCCGTGCCCGGCCCGGGAGCGGTCGCTCTGTCAAGGCCCGTGCGGAGACCGCGAACGCGGGCCGTCCCTGAGGAACGGCCCGCGTACACACGGCGGTCGGCGCTGACCGCCGACCGCTGACTGTTTACCTGCGCACCGCGTCCAGAGCGTCGGCGATACCCGCACCGTAGAAGCCGTTGTGGCGCTTGCCGCCCTCACAGACGGCGTCGGCCTCGCCGTCACCGTCGATGTCGTACGGCGCCGGGCAGGCGACATCGTCGGCCTGCGCCGTGAGCAGCGCCTTGATGGTCCCGGCCGAGGCGTGCGGATGCGTGGACTTCAACAGCGCGGCCACGCCCGCGACATGCGGGGAGGCCATCGACGTACCGGCCATGTAGCCCCACGAGCCGCCCGGCAGCGGGCCCAGGATCAGACCGCTGGTCGCCGGCGGGGCCGGCGTCTGGTAGACGGTCGAGTCGCCGCCCGGGGCCGCGATGTCGATGATGCCGAGACCGTAGTTGGAGAACGAGGACTTCAGGCCCTTGGCGCCGGTGGAGGCGACGGTCACCACACCCGGCAACTGGGTCGGAATGTCGTAGCACTTGGACGGGTCGATCTCACGGTCGCCCGGAGTGGTGTCGTTCGGGCTGCTCGGGTCGATGATCGAGTCGGACGCGAGGTCGTAGTTCTCGTTGCCCGCCGCGGCCACATTGACCGTGCCCTTGCTCTCGGCGTACCGCGTGGCGCGGGTGATCGCCTCGACCAGGGCCTTCTGGTCCGGGTCGCTCTTGCAGTTGAAGTACCACGGGTCGGTGTAGTAGCTGTTGTTGGTGACGTCCACGCCGTGCTCGGCCGCCCACACGAAGCCGCAGACGACGGCCTCGGTGTAGAAGAAGCCGGCCGTCGTGGAGACCTTGATCCCGGCCACCTTCACGCCCGGCGCGACACCGGTGATACCGATGCCGTTCTTCGCCGCCGCGATCTCACCCGCGACATGTGTGCCGTGCGGGCTCTCCGCGGCGCTCGGCCGCCAGGCGCCGTCCGTCGTGTCGGGCTTGCCGCTCACGCAGTTGACCGATGCCCCGCGGTCGAAGTTCGGCGTGATGTCCGGGTGCGTGTCGTCGACGCCGGTGTCGATGACGGCGACCGTGACATTCCGGCTGCCGAGGGTCTTCTGGTGCGCCTTGTCCGCCTTGATGGCGGGCAGGTCCCACTGCAGAGCCTCCAGCGGATCCTGGCCCACGGCCTTGTCCGCCTTCGCGGCGGCGATCTGCTCGGCCGTGAGGGTCTGCGGCGCACCCATGTCCGTCGTGGACTGCGCGGGCAGCGGCGCGGTGCGGGTGGCACCGGCCGAGTCGACGCCCCTGACCTTGCGGACGCTCTTGGCGAAGCCGGGGTTCTGCGAGGCGACGACGATGACGCCTATCTGGTCGTAGGAGGTCACCACCGTGCCGCCGGCACGGTTGATGGCCTTCTTGACCGACGAGACGGTGGAGCGCCCGCCATGAGTGTTGACGACATACGAAAGCTTCGGGCCGTCCGTGGCGACCGTGGCGGCGACACCGTCGGCCTGGACGGCCGTAGCCGTACCCGCCGGCAGGAAGCCGAGCGAAGCGGTGAGCGCCAGACCTACGGGCAGCGCGAGTGCGCGCCGCCGTCTGGATCTCAGCTGAGCCATGGGTTCTCCACATCATCCGTGAGAGCCGTCCGCGCGCACGCCGCACGCGGACGGGTACATGACGAGGGAAGTTATCGCTGACTGTCGTCACTCATCAATCAATTCCAGAAGAAAAGGCTGATGTTGAACCGCTTCGCCATGCCTCCCGTGCCGTTGTCAGGGGGACGAGCATCATCCCGACTCCGCCAGGAGGTCCCCCTTGTCAGACCCCATCGCACCCGCGTCACGAGGAGATTCCGTGGCTACCGATGCACCGCCGCCCGAGGGCGGTACGGCAAGCAGCCCCGCCCAGAACACGGCGGCCCCGACCGCCCAGCCCACGACGGCCCAGTTCGTCGAGGTGCAGGAGAGCACGGAATTCGGCGAACTGCGCCGTACGTACCGCTCCTTCGCCTTCCCGCTGACCGTCGCCTTCATCGCCTGGTACCTGCTGTACGTCCTGCTGTCCAACTACGCGGGCGGCTTCATGGGCACCAAGCTCTTCGGCAATATCAACGTCGCCCTCGTCCTGGGCCTCGCGCAGTTCCTCACCACCTTCCTCATCGCCTGGTTCTACGCGCGGCACGCGGCCCGCAGGCTCGACCCGAAGGCCGACATCATCAAGTCCCGTATGGAGGCGGACGCATGAGCCACCCGGTCCAGCTACAGCTCGCCGCCGCCTCGGACGCCAGCGAGCACCGGCCGCTGATCATCACGCTCTTCGCGATCTTCGTCCTGGCCACTCTGGTCATCACCGTCTGGGCCGGCCGCCAGACCAGGAGCGCGTCCGACTTCTACGCCGGCGGCAGGCAGTTCACCGGATTCCAGAACGGCCTGGCGGTCTCCGGCGACTACATGTCCGCCGCGTCCTTCCTCGGAATCGCCGGCGCCATCGCGCTCTTCGGATACGACGGCTTCCTCTACTCCATCGGCTTCCTGGTGGCCTGGCTGGTGGCGCTGCTGCTGGTGGCCGAACCGCTGCGCAACTCCGGCCGGTACACGATGGGCGACGTCCTCGCGTACCGCATGCGCCAGCGGCCGGTACGTACCGCCGCCGGTGCCTCCACCATCGTCGTCTCGATCTTCTATCTGCTGGCGCAGATGGCCGGCGCCGGTGTGCTGGTCTCGCTGCTGCTCGGAATCACCAGCGACGCCGGGAAGATCGCCATCGTCGCTCTGGTCGGCCTGCTGATGATCGTGTACGTCACCATCGGCGGGATGAAGGGCACCACCTGGGTCCAGATGGTCAAGGCCGTCCTGCTGATCGCGGGGACACTGCTGATCACCTTCCTGATCCTGCTGAAGTTCCACTTCAACCTCTCCGACCTGCTGGGCACGGCGGCGAGCAACAGCGGCAAGGGCGCGGCCTTCCTCGAACCCGGCCTCAAGTACGGCGCCACCGAGACCTCGAAGCTGGACTTCATCTCGCTCGGCATCGCGCTGGTCCTCGGTACGGCGGGCCTGCCGCACATCCTGATCCGTTTCTACACCGTGCCGACCGCCAGGGCCGCCCGCAAGTCGGTGATCTGGGCCATCGGCATCATCGGCGCCTTCTACCTGATGACCATCGTGCTCGGCTTCGGCGCCGCCGCGCTGCTCAAGCCCGGCGACATCATCGCCTCCAACAAGGCGGGCAACACGGCCGCGCCACTGGCGGCGCTGGAGATCGGCGGCGGGGCCGATTCGACCGGAGGCGCGATCCTGCTCGCGGTGATCTCCGCGGTCGCCTTCGCCACCATCCTCGCGGTGGTCGCGGGGCTGACCCTGGCGTCGTCCTCGTCGTTCGCGCACGACATCTACGCCAATGTCATCCGCAAGGGACAGGCCACCGAGAAGGAGGAGGTCCGCGCGGCACGATGGGCGACCGTCGCCATCGGCATCGTCTCCATCGCGCTCGGCGCGCTCGCCCGCGATCTGAACGTGGCCGGTCTGGTCGCGCTCGCCTTCGCCGTGGCCGCCTCGGCCAATCTGCCGACCCTGCTGTACAGCCTGTTCTGGAAGCGGTTCACCACCCAGGGCGCCCTGTGGTCGATCTACGGCGGTCTTGCCTCGTCCGTGCTGCTGGTGCTCTTCTCGCCGGTCGTCTCGGGGAAGCCCACCTCGATGTTCCCGGACGTCGACTTCCACTTCTTCCCGCTGGAGAACCCGGGTCTGATCTCGATCCCGCTGGGCTTCCTGCTCGGCTGGCTGGGCACCCTGCTGTCGAAGGAGGAGCCGGACAAGGGCAAATACGCCGAGCTGGAGGTCAAGTCCCTCACCGGCACCGGAGCACACTGATTGGCTCCGCACCAGAGCGTTTTCCGCGGCCGCGTCGTAGAGTCCTACGACGCGGCCGCGCCGCTGGTGCGGCGGACACCTCCTGTTGTTGTCGGAGGTCTGACGTAGGCTCGACAGTGTCGCAACCGATCACAGCTCGACAGCGTCACAACCGATCACAGGGAGGGGGCCCACAGTGCTCATCGACACCTATGGCCGCGTGGCCACCGACCTGCGCGTGTCACTCACGGACCGGTGCAATCTGCGATGTACGTACTGCATGCCGGAAGAGGGCCTTCAGTGGCTCACCAAGACCGATCTGCTGAGCGACGACGAGATCGTGCGCCTCGTCCGTATCGCCGTGACGCGCCTGGGAATCACCGAAGTCCGTTTCACCGGCGGTGAACCGCTGATCAGGCCGGGCCTCGTCGGGATCGTCGAGCGGTGCGCGGCTCTGCGGCCCCGGCCCAGGATGTCGGTCACCACCAATGGTCTGGGGCTCAAGCGCACGGCCGCGGCGCTGAAGGCCGCGGGCCTGGACCGGGTCAATGTCTCGCTCGACACCCTGCGGCCCGACGTCTTCAAGGCCCTCACCCGGCGCGACCGGCACGCGGATGTGATCGACGGCCTGCACGCGGCCCGCGAGGCCGGACTGACGCCGGTCAAGGTCAACACCGTCCTGATGCCCGGCCTCAACGGAGACGAGGCTCCCGACCTGCTGGCCTGGGCCGTTGAACACGGCTACGAGCTGCGGTTCATCGAGCAGATGCCACTCGACGCGCAGCACGGCTGGAAGCGCGACGGCATGATCACAGCCGGTGAGATCCTGGCCTCGCTCGCCACCCGCTTCACGCTGACCCCGGAGGGCGAATCGGTGCGCGGCTCGGCGCCCGCCGAGCGCTGGCTGGTGGACGGCGGCCCGCACCGCGTCGGCGTGATCGCCTCCGTCACGCGTCCGTTCTGCCACGCCTGCGACCGCACCCGGCTCACCGCCGACGGACAGGTGCGCACCTGTCTGTTCGCCCGGGAGGAGACGGACCTGCGGGCCGCGCTGCGCTCCGACGCACCCGACGAGGAGATCGCCACGATCTGGAAGCTGGCGATGTGGGGCAAGAAGGCCGGCTCCGGTCTGGACGACCCGGCCTTCCTTCAGCCGGACCGGCCGATGTCAGCCATCGGCGGCTGAGTCGTGCCGCTGCCACTCCTCCAGCGTCACCACGTCCTTGAGGAAGCCGCGGACACCGAGGAACGAGCTGAGATGCTCGCGGTGTTCGTCGCAGGCCAGCCAGGTCTTGCGGCGTTCGGGCGTGTGCAGCTTGGGGTTGTTCCAGGCGAGGACCCAAACGGCCGCGGTGCGGCAGCCCTTCGCGGAGCAGACGGGCGCGGAGTCGTCGGCCGCGGAGCCGTCGGCCGGGCGGCCGACGGAGAAGAGGCCGCCTGGGAAAGGGCCGTCGGTGTCGGCGGAATCGGGGGAGTTCACCCGGCAACCTTAGTTCCGTGACCGGCGGCTTGCCGCGGCGGCGGTCCGATGAGCCAAAAGGGCGACGCCGAGCAGCCACGGGGGGAGCTGCCCGGCGTCGGTCCGTCGCTCCGACGGGGGATGCGGAGCGCCTGCAAAGTATGTCACGCGCTACGGGGTGCGGTGCACCGGAACTTCACGATTGATCTGAGCTTTTACTGTGCTTGGCGGACCGTCCGAGACCGCTTTCGCTCACACTCGGTTATGTCTGCTCGTGCTGTGGTGAAGGCTGCTCGAAGTCGCATGGCTCCGCGCCGGATTCCGCCGCGACGGGCCCTGACGAGGGCGCGATCATCGGACGCACCGGAGCGGCGACGAAGGCCGAGGGCAGCGAGGGAGCGTTCTCCCGGCCCGCGTTGGCGATCACCACGGCTACGTACGGCAGCAGTAGTCCCAGGACCAGAGTCACGATCGCGACCGGCCGTTCCACGTTCCACAGGACGGCGGTGAGGATCACCGCGACCGTCCGCACGGACATCGAGATCACATAGCGGCGCTGCCGGCCGCGCACGTCCTCGGCGAGCCCCGTCCGGGCGCCCGTGATCCGGAAGACCTCGGTGCTGCTCCGCTTCCGCGCCACGTCCACCACCCGATTCCTCTGCCGGACTCGCCCGTATCGGACTCGGAACCACCGTACGCCGAGACTCCGGCACGTACGAGAGCGGGGCACCCACCATCGTGACCGATCCCTCTCAGCACGCCACGTACGGCACCGTCCGGCGTGCGCCGTACCACTGATCAGTCCAGACTGAGCGCACCCGCGCACACCGCGCCGCACGAGGAGGCGACCGTGAACTGGTTGTGGGCGATCATCGTGGGCCTGGTGCTCGGTCTGCTCGCCAGAGCGATCATCCCGGGCCGGCAGAAGATCCCGCTGTGGCTGACGATCCTGTGCGGCATCCTTGGCGGCATTGTCGGCAACGCGGTCGCGGGCTGGCTCGGCGTCGCCCACACCAGAGGCATCGACTGGATCCGCCATGTGCTCCAACTGATCGGCGCCATCGTCGTGGTGTTCCTGGGCGACCTGGCGTGGAACGCGATCCGGCGGCCCAGAAGACAGCGGGCCTGACCGGCGCGCGGAGCGAAGACAACGGCTCCGGCCGGACACGCGTCTTCTCGCGTGTCCGGCCGGAGCCGTATGCCGTGTGTCAGCCGGCCTTGACCTCGATCGCGGCCAGGTTCTTCTTGCCACGGCGCAGCACCAGCCAGCGGCCGTGCAGCAGTTCCCCGCTGTCCGGCACGGTGTCCGCGTCGGTGACCTTGACGTTGTTCACGTACGCCCCGCCCTCCTTGACGGTGCGGCGCGCGGCCGACTTGCTCGGCGCCAGACCGGCCTCGGCGAGCAGGTCCACCACCGGGCCCAGCTCGGCGACCTCGGCACGCGGCACCTCGGACAGCGCCGCGCTCAGAGTCGCCTCGTCGAGCTCCGTCAGCTCACCCTGGCCGAACAGGGCCCGGGACGCGGCGACGACCGCCGCGCACTGGCCGGCGCCGTGGACCAGGGTCGTCAGCTCCTCGGCCAGCGCCCGCTGCGCCGCGCGGGCCTGCGGACGCTCCGCCGTGCTCCGCTCCAGCTCCTCCAGCTCGGCCCGGCTCTTGAAGCTGAGGATGCGGCTGTACGTCGAGATGTCGCGGTCGTCCACGTTCAGCCAGAACTGGTAGAACGCGTACGGCGTGGTCATCTCCGGGTCGAGCCAGACCGCGCCGCTCTCCGTCTTGCCGAACTTGGTGCCGTCCGCCTTCGTCATCAGCGGCGTCGCCAGTGCGTGCACCTCGGCGCCCGGCTCCAGCCGGTGGATCAGGTCGAGGCCGGCGGTGAGATTGCCCCACTGGTCGCTGCCGCCCTGCTGGAGGACGCAGCCGTACCGCCGGTACAGCTCCAGGAAGTCCATGCTCTGGAGGAGCTGGTAGCTGAACTCGGTGTAGCTGATGCCCTCGTCGGACTCCAGCCGGCGGGCGATGGAGTCCTTGGTGAGCATCTTGTTGACCCGGAAGTGCTTGCCGATGTCCCGCAGGAACTCGATCGCGGAGAGGCCCGCGGTCCAGTCCAGGTTGTTGACCATGGTGGCGGCGTTCGGGCCCTCGAAGGAGAGGAAGGGCTCGATCTGCGACCGCAGCCGCTGCACCCAGCCGGCCACCGTCTCCGGATCGTTCAGCGTCCGCTCGGCGGTCGGCCGGGGATCACCGATCTGGCCGGTGGCCCCGCCCACCAGCGCCAGTGGCCGGTGCCCGGCCTGCTGGAGCCGGCGTACGGTCAGCACCTGCACGAGATGACCCACGTGCAGGCTGGCCGCCGTGGGGTCGAAGCCGCAATAGAACGTGACGGGACCGTCCGCGAGCGCCTTGCGCAAAGCGTCCTCGTCAGTGGACTGGGCGAACAGCCCGCGCCACTTCAGCTCGTCGACGATGTCCGTCACGGTCGTTTCTCTCCTCGTACGGTGCATGGGTGAACGGGGGTACCACCGGCCAGTCTATGGGCGTCACACTCCCTGGCTGACCGAGCTCATATTGAAATCGGGGATACGCAGGGCGGGCATGGCGGCCCGGGTGAACCAGTCGCCCCATTCGCGCGGCAGGGTCTTCTCCGTGCGTCCGGCCTCGGCGGCCCGCGACAGCAGGTCGACGGGCGACTCGTTGAACCGGAAGTTGTTCACCTCGCCCACGACCTCGCCGTTCTCCACGAGATAGACGCCGTCCCTGGTCAGCCCGGTCAGCAGCAGGGTCGCCGGGTCGACCTCGCGGATGTACCAGAGGCAGGTCAGCAGCAGCCCGCGGGCCGTCGCCGACACCATCTCCTCAAGCGAACGCTCGCCGCCGCCGTCCAGGATCAGATTGTCGATGGCGGGTGCGACCGGAAGGCCGGTCAGGGACGCGCTGTGCCGGGTCGTGATGAGATGACGCAGCTCGCCGCCGCGTACCCAGTCCGTCGCCGGAAGCGGCAGACCGTTGTCGAATACGGACGCGTCGTCGCCGGAGGCGTGCGCGATCACGAAGGGCGCGGACTCCAGGCCCGGCTCGTTCGGATCGCTGCGCAGCGTGAGCGGGAGCCTGGAGAGGGTCTCGCCGACCCGGGTGCCGCCGCCGGGGCGGGAGAAGACCGTACGGCCCTCCACCGCGTCGCGCGCGGTCGAGGACCAGAGCTGGTAGATCAGCAGGTCCGCGACGGCGGTCGGCGGCAGGAGCGTCTCGTACCGCCCGGCGGGCAGCTCGATCCGCCGCTCGGCCCAGGCCAGCCGCTGGGCCAGCTCGGCGTCGAGGGCCGCGGGGTCCACATCCTTGAAGTCACGCGTGGCACGGCCCGCCCACGCCGAACGGGTGCGGTCGGGCGACTTGGCGTTCAGCTCCAGCGTGCCGCTCGGCTGGTCGTGGCGCAGCCGTACGCCTGTCGACGTACCGAGGTAGGTCGAGGTCTGCTCGTGGTTGGCGAAGCCGTACAGCTCACGGCCACCGGCGCGGGCACGGGCGAACGACTCACCGAGCGCCGGCGCGAAGTCCGCGAAGACGGCGGAGGTCGTCTCCGCCGGCGCGTCCGTGAAGTCCCCGGACGCCTGACCGGCCTGGTCGGGGCCGACCAGCGGCTGGGCGTCGTCGGCGGGGCCCGCCGCGCGCGCGGCGGCCTCGGCGGCGCGTACGAGCGGCTCCAGATCGTCGGCGGTGACGGCGGAGCGCGACACCACACCGGACGCGGTGCCCCGCGAGCCGTCGACGGTCGCGATGACGGTGAGGGTCCGGCCGCGGGTGACCCCGTTGGTGGTCAGCGCGTTGCCCGCCCAGCGCAGATTGGCGGAGGACTGTTCGTCGGCGAGGACCACACAGCCGTCGGCGGTGGACAGTTCGAGAGCGCGCTCGACGATCTCGTGCGGCTTGCTGATACGGCTCGCGGTCATCGTCCGGCCTCCTGCGTGGTGTTCAGGCTGTGCTGTTCCGGGGGACAACCCCCGGACCCCCGGCCGGTGGTGGTGGTCCAGCTCATCGTCCGGCCTCCTGCGTGGTGTTCAAGATGTTGACGCCGCGGAACAGCGCGGACGGGCAGCCGTGGGAGACCGCCGCGACCTGGCCCGGCTGGGCCTTGCCACAGTTGAAGGCGCCGCCCAGGACATAGGTCTGCGGTCCGCCGATCGCCTCCATGGAGCCCCAGAAGTCCGTGGTCGTCGCCTGGTAGGCGACATCGCGGAGCTGGCCCGCCAGCTTGCCGTTCTCGATGCGGAAGAACCGCTGGCCGGTGAACTGGAAGTTGTAGCGCTGCATGTCGATCGACCACGAACGGTCACCGACCACATAGATCCCGCGCTCCACTCCGCCGATCAGGTCCTCCGTGCTCAGCCCGCCCGGATCCGGCCGCAGTGACACATTCGCCATGCGCTGTACGGGGACATGGCCCGGCGAGTCGGCGTAGGCGCAGCCGTTGGAGCGGCCGAGCCCGGTGAGCTTCGCGATCCGGCGGTCGAGCTGGTAGCCCACGAGCGTGCCGTCCTTGACCAGGTCCCACGACTGGGCCTCGACGCCCTCGTCGTCGTATCCGATGGTCGCCAGACCGTGCTCGGCGGTCCTGTCACCCGTCACGTTCATCACCGACGAGCCGTACGCCAGCTTTCCGAGCTGGTCGAAGGTGGCGAAGGAGGTGCCGGCGTAGGCCGCCTCGTATCCCAGCGCCCGGTCCAGCTCGGTGGCGTGGCCGATCGACTCGTGGATCGTCAGCCAGAGATTGGACGGGTCGACGACCAGGTCGTACGTCCCGGCCTCGACGCTCGGCGCGCGCATCTTCTCGGCGAGCAGCCCAGGGATGCGCTCCAGCTCCGCGTCCCAGTCCCAGCCGGTCCCGGTGAGGTACTCCCAGCCGCGGCCGGCCGGCGGAGCGATCGTCCGCATCGAGTCGAACTCACCGCTCTTGCCGTCGACGGCGACGGCGGTGAACTGCGGATGCAGCCGTACCCGCTGCTGGGTGGTGACCGTGCCCGCGGTGTCCGCGTAGAACTTGTTCTCGTGGACGGTGAGCAGCGACGCGTCCACATGCGCGACGCCCTCGGCCCGCATCAGCCCGGCGCTCCACTCCGCGAGCAGCGCCGACTTCTCCTCGTCGGGCACGGAGAACGGGTCGGTCTCGTACGCCGACACCCAGGTCTTCTCGGCGTGCACCGGCTCCTCGGCCAGTTCGACCCGCTCGTCGGAACCGGCGGCGGAGATCACCTTCGCGGACAGCTTCGCCATCGCCACGGCCTGTCCCGCGACCCGCGCCGCCGCGTCCATGGACAGATCGACGCCGGACGCGAATCCCCAGGCACCGCCGTGCACCACCCGCACGGCGTAGCCGAGATCCGTGGTGTCCGACGACCCGGCGGGCTTGGCGTCCCGCAGCCGCCAGGCCGCGCTGCGTACCCGTTCGAACCGGAAATCGGCATGCTCGGCCCCGAGCGCCCGCGCCCTGGCGAGCGCGGCGTCGGCGAGCGCCCGCAACGGCAGTGCAAGGAACGACTCATCTACCTCATGGGGCACGTCGGCCTCCCCTTCTCACACCTGTGGGTATATGTCCGCAGTGAATCATGCGGCGGAGGCGGCCCGAGCCCCAGTGGTTTTGCCCGACGAACCCCGAGGAACCCCGACGAACGCGGAGAGCGCGTTCTTCTGGTATCGCCGGACGCACCGCCGGAGCCGTCGGATGGGCCGCGCCTCCCACCTACCGGCCCTCCGGCGTGGCTTTCTGTAGGGATCCAACAGGGACCGTACCGAGGCGCTGTCAGAGGCCGATTCTCCTCGGAGCGGACGGTACCGATAGATTTTCGAGGTACCAGACCGCTAGGGAAAGGCTGATCCTTTGAGCCGCTCGGTTCTCGTCACCGGAGGAAACCGGGGCATCGGCCTCGCCATCGCCCGCGCCTTCGCAGACAACGGCGACAAGGTCGCCATCACCTACCGCTCCGGCGAGCCGCCGGAGGAACTCGTCAAGCTGGGCTGTCTGCCGGTCCGCTGCGACATCACCGACGCCGAGCAGGTGGAGCAGGCATACAAGGAGATCGAGGAGAAGCACGGTCCCGTCGAGGTGCTGGTGGCCAACGCCGGTATCACCAAGGACCAGTTGCTGATGCGGATGTCCGAGGAGGACTTCACCTCCGTCCTCGACACCAACCTCACCGGCACCTTCCGCGTCGTCAAGCGCGCCAACCGCGCCATGCTGCGCGCCAAGAAGGGCCGTGTCGTCCTGCTCTCCTCCGTGGTCGGGCTGCTCGGCTCGGCGGGCCAGGCGAACTACGCCGCGTCCAAGGCCGGTCTGGTGGGCTTCGCCCGCTCCCTCGCCCGCGAACTGGGCTCGCGGAACATCACCTTCAATGTCGTCGCGCCCGGCTTCGTCGACACCGACATGACGAAGGTACTCACGGACGAGCAGCGCGCGGGCATCGTCTCGCAGGTACCGCTCGGCCGCTATGCGCAGCCGGAGGAGATCGCCGCCACGGTGCGGTTCCTCGCCTCCGACGACGCCTCGTACATCACTGGAGCCGTCATTCCCGTTGACGGCGGATTGGGCATGGGTCACTGATCACATGAGTGGAATCCTCGCCGGCAAGCGCATTCTCGTGACGGGCGTCCTCACCGAGGCGTCCATCGCCTTCCACGCCGCCAAGGTGGCGCAGGAGGAAGGGGCCGAGGTCATTCTCACCGGCTTCGGCCGGCTCACCCTCGTCGAGCGCATCGCCAAGCGGCTGCCCAAGCCCGTCCCGGTCATCGAGCTGGATGTCACCAACCAGGAGCACCTGGACGGGCTGGCCGACCGGATCCGTGAGCAGCAGGGCGAGGGCGCCGGGCTCGACGGCATCGTGCACTCGATCGCCTTCGGCCCGCAGGGCGCCTTCAACTTCCTGGAGGCGAGCTGGGAGGACGTCGCGACCGCGGTGCATGTCTCGGCGTACTCGCTGAAGTCGCTGACGATGGCCTGCCTGCCGCTGATGGGACGCGGCGGCTCGGTCGTCGGCCTCACCTTCGACGCGCAGGTCGCGTGGCCGAAGTACGACTGGATGGGTGTCGCCAAGGCGGCCCTGGAGTCGACCAGCCGCTACCTCGCCCGGGACCTCGGCGCCAGCAATGTCCGCTCCAACCTGGTCTCGGCCGGTCCGCTCAAGTCGATGGCCGCCAAGTCCATCCCGGGCTTCGAGTCGCTCGCCGACGTCTGGAACCACCGCGCGCCCATCGGCTGGGACCTGACCGACCCGGAACCGGCCGCCCGTGGTGTCGTCGGACTGCTCTCGGACTTCTTCCCGAAGACGACCGGCGAGATCATCCATGTCGACGGTGGCGTCCACATGATGGGTGCCTGACCCGGTAGTCACGCGCCGGAAGCCGCGCGACCGTCCAGACGAACGGCGCGCGGCTTCCGCGTATTGACGGAACGTGTTCGTCCGAGTCGAAAAGAGCGACGATTCCCCGCAGACTGGGCAGACCGGATCATTCCGGTCACCTTTACGGGGGAGGAGTACGCATGCGACCGACCGGCCGTCGCGCGACGGCGCTCATGGCAGCCGCGCTGATCACGACGGGACCCGCCGTCGCTCCGGTACTACGGGGCATATCCGAACCCGAGCCCACCGCCGTGGCCGTCCCGCCCGTTCCCGGGCGGCCGGGAGCGGCCGCCGACCGTGGCGATCCACGCCGCTTCCATGCCACCTGCCGTACGAAGACCGAAGGCTCACACGCCACCGTGTCCTGCCACAACCCGTATCCGTACATCGACCGGGTGCGGCTGCACATCGAGTGCGAGCGCTGGTGGGACATCGACGTCGACAGCGCTCCCGTGAAGATCCTGCCGGCCGGCTACGCCGCGCTCACCGACCGCTGCTGGAAAGAGATCCGGGCGGTATGGGTGAGTCACGAAGTGGAACGCTGAGGGTCTTACGACGCCGCGCCGCTCAGACCTGTTCGCCGAGGCAGTGCAGAGCGTGGCTCGCCGCCTCGGCACCCGCCGTCCGCGCGTCGCCCGCCCTGATCGCCGCCACCAGCCGTCCATGGTCCATATGGTCCTCCGGCCGCAGCTCCCGGCCCACGTCCTCACGGATCCCGTCCCGCAGCAGATGGCCCAGGTCCGCGTAGAGCGCCGTCAGCACATCGTTGTGGGAGGCGGCGACGACCGCCATATGCAGTGTCGCGTCGGCGGCGACGAACCGGTCCGCGTCGCCCGCCGTCCAGGCGTCCTCCCGCCGGGCGAGAAGCGCCTCAAGCTGGCGCAGATCCCGCGCCGTACGCCGCTCCGCCGCCAGCCGCGCGGCCGAGGACTCCAGCGTGGAACGCAGCTCCGCGATATGCCGCGGATCCGCACCGGCGAATCTTCGGTGCATCACGCCGGCCAGCTCGCTCGTCGCGACGACATACGTGCCGGAGCCCTGCCGGATGTCCAGGAGCCCGTTGTGCGCGAGCGCGCGCACGGCCTCACGGACGGTGTTACGGGCCACTCCGAGCTGCTCGACCAGCTCGGGTTCGGTCGGGATACGGGATCCCACCGGCCATTCGCCCGAGGTGATCTGGTTCCGCAGCTCCGTGATCACCTGGTCGGAGAGCGCGGAACGCCGGAGAGAGGTCAGCGCCATGGTGCTCCAAGTCTCTGTGAAGGCGTCTCTGTGAGAGGCGTCTCCGGGAAAGGCCGAAAGGAGATTGGACAACCAATCATCCCATGATTCTATGATGACCACATGTCCGACGAGACCCAGACGCAGTCCCTGAGCCCAGCCGGCACCGGCCCAGCATCCGCGTCCATATCGGCGTCCACCTCCATAGCGTCGTCCGCGACCGCGCCGGCGTCCGCCGATTCGCCGGCGCCGCGTATCCCGGCCTGGAGCACCAGGCTTCTTGTCGTCGGACTCGTCCTCGCCGCGCTCAACCTGCGACCGGCCATCACCAGCCTCGGAGCGCTGCTCGAAGAGGTACGGGACGGGCTGCACATGAGCGGCAGCGTCGCGGGAGTCCTCACCTCCGTACCGCCGTTCTGTTTCGCGGTCTTCGGTTTCGCCGCGCCGCGACTGGCCCGTCGCTTCGGCCCCAAGGCCGTCGTCCTCGCCGGCATGGTGGCCATCACGACAGGACTTCTGATCCGGCCCTTCGTGAGCGGCACGGTCGGCTTCCTCGCCGCCAGCGCCTTCGCGCTGATGGGCATCGCCGTCAGCAATGTGCTGATGCCGGTGATCGTCAAGCGGTACTTCCCCGACCGGGTCGGCACCATGACCGGGCTCTACTCGATGGCCCTGGCCTTCGGCACCGCCGTCGCGGCCGCCGTGACCGTCCCCATGACAGAGGCGCTGGGCGGCAGTTGGCGTACGGGACTCGGTGTCTGGGCGGTGCTCGCGGCCCTCGCCGTACTGCCCTGGCTCGGCCTTGTACGCGACCGTGACACCACCGCGCCGTCGGCCGTGGCGCGGCAGCGGGTGACACCGGGGCTCAGGCTCGGGCGCAGCCGTACCGCCTGGGCGCTCGCCTGCTTCTTCGGCCTTCAGGCCACCGGCGCGTACATCACCATGGGCTGGATGCCGCAGATCTTCCGGGACGCCGGGGTCTCGGCGGGCACGGCGGGCCTGCTGCTCGCCGTGACCATGGTGATGGGAGTGCCGCTGGCCTTCGTGATCCCACGGACCGCGGCGCGGATGAAGAACCAGGGACCGATCGCTCTCGCCCTGGGCCTGTGCGGGCTCACCGCCTTCGCCGGCCTGTACGTCGCACCGGCGGAAGGGGCCTGGGCCTGGGCCGTGCTGCTGGGAGTCTCGAACTGCTCCTTCCCGCTCGCGCTCACCATGATCGGCATGCGGTCGAGGACCGGCGCGGGCGTCGTACGGCTCTCCGCCTTCGCCCAGAGCACCGGCTATCTGATCTCGATCCCCGGCCCGCTGCTGGTCGGCGTGCTCTACCAGCACACCGGTGGCTGGGGGCTGCCGATCGCGCTGATGGCGGGTTTCCTCGTGCCGCAGATGGCGGCGGGCGTCATCGCGGGACGGGACCGGACGATCGAGGACGAGGCGCGGATGGGACACTGACCGTATGCCTGTCCTTGACCCGAATCCTCAGAACGGCCAGCAGAAGCTGCTGATCATCTTCGGCACGATCATCGGCATCCTGGTGATCATCGGCATCATCGCCTCCATCGCAGCGCCTTGATTTTTGGGGCTCGGTTCGCCTCCGGGCGCGCGCCTCTTTTTTGGGCTCGGTTCGCCTCCGGGGCGCTTTCAGTCGGCGCCGACAGTCGACCGTGCTCGACCACTCGTACCTCGTGGCCTCCGCGCGCTCTCCTTTTCGGCGCCGACGCGCCCCTTCGGCTCACTCGCCACGCGGTCGGCAGCGGCAAACCCACGCGGCCGAGCAGAAGCCGCAGAGTCGCCCGCCTCCTGCCGACCGCCGGCGAGTGAGCCGAAGGGCGCGCCGCTGTCGTGAGGGAGAGCGCGCGGAGGTTCGCGAGGAACGAGTGAATCGAGCACGGTCGACCGTCGGCAGTGGCATAAAGCGCCCGGAGGCGAACCGAGCCCCAAAAAAAGAGCAGTAGGGCTAGCACCACTGTCCCCTAGGGGGTCAGGTTCAGGGTCAAGTGGGTGGGTCACCGGATGGGACCGGGACCGCATGATCCGTAGGTTTGAGGCACAGCGCACCGCAGACCTCTCGCAGACCTCCGGAGGCGGCCATGCCGGCCCGAACGCATTCGCGGTCCCATCCTCAGACCTCCTCCGACAGGATCGAGATCCAGCTTCCGTGGTGGGCGGTCGCTCTGCCCGCGGTCGCCTTCGCCGCGCTGCTTCTGCTGATGGCGGGTCCAGGCCAGGCACACGCGGCGGCGGACGATCCCTCGGTCGGCCGGATCCTGGAACACATCCAACTGACCTTGTCCCGCTAGGGGCTGTTGCGAATGTAGCGCCGTCCGGCCGAAGGGCGGGGCCCGCGGTGCCGTGCCAGGCGTTCCGGGCCCACCAAGATCGACCGGACAGGGCCTTGCCTCTTGTGTGGAGCGTGCCGGGCGTCGGGGCCGGGCGGGACTTTCGCGACACGCCTCAGCACTGCCATCCGTCCTGGATCCGCCCGTCAACACTCTGCGCCCTGTGGCGCATTTCATGCGAAGCTGGGATGCATGAGCGTCGATACACCCCGCAGGATCGTCCTACTCCGGCACGCGAAGGCCGACTGGCCGGAGGTGTCCGATCATGAGCGACCGCTCGCTGAGCGTGGCCGCATGGATGCCTCCGTGGCCGGCCGGAGGCTCGCCGAAACCGGTATCGCCTTCGACCTGGCTCTCTGCTCGACCTCGGCCAGGACCCGTGAGACCTGGAAGCTGGTCGTGCACGAGCTGCCGCACCGGCCCAAGACCGTCTATGAGGAGCGGCTCTACGATGCCACGCTCGGCGATCTTCTCGCGCTGCTGAATGAAATCCCGGACGAGGTGAATGATCTTCTTCTCGTCGGCCACAATCCCACGGTCCACGCTCTCGCCGACGCGCTCTCGGGCGACTCGGAGGGCGACAGCGTCGGCCGGATGACCAGGAGCGGATTTCCGACCGCGGCTTTTGCCGTCATCGCCTTCGACGGCACCTGGAAGTCGGTGGAGCACGGCGTCGGCAAGCTCGTGGACTTCTGGGCCCCGCACGACTGATCCGGCGCGCTGTCCGGTCGCTTTTCTCCTGACGAGGCCCCGGCTCGTGTGCCCGGCCGGGGCCTCTCGTGCTCTGTCGCCGGACGCCGCCCGGATCAGACGCGGTGGTCGTCCTCGGTATTCTCGCCGTTCTCGCCGTTCTCGCCGTCGGCCGACTCGACCTCCTCGCGCGTGATGCCGAGCAGATAGAGGACGGTGTCGAGGAACGGTACGTTTACCGCCGTGTGCGCGGCCTCGCGGACCACCGGCTTCGCGTTGAAGGCCACACCGAGCCCCGCCGCGTTCAGCATGTCGAGATCGTTGGCGCCGTCGCCGATCGCGACGGTCTGCGCCAGCGGTACTCCGGCCTCGGCGGCGAAGCGCCGCAGCAGCCGGGCCTTGCCCGCGCGGTCCACGATCTCGCCCACCACCCGTCCGGTGAGCTTTCCGTCCACGATCTCCAGCGTGTTGGCGGCGGCGAAGTCCAGTCCGAGTTGCTCCTGGAGCGCGTCGGTGACCTGTGTGAAGCCGCCGGAGACGACTCCCACCTGGTAGCCGAGCCGCTTGAGCGTACGGATCAGGGTGCGCGCGCCGGGCGTGAGCCGGACCTCCGCCCGCACCTTCTCCACCACCGACGCGTCGAGCCCGGCCAGCAGGGCCACGCGCGCGTGCAGGGACTGCTCGAAGTCCAGCTCACCGAGCATGGCCCGCGCGGTCACCTCGGCGACCTCGGCCTCACACCCGGCGTGCGCGGCGAAGAGCTCGATGACCTCGTCCTGGATCAGCGTCGAGTCCACGTCCATGATTACCAGCCGCTGGGCCCGGCGGTGCAGCCCGGCGGAGACGACGGCGACATCCACGCCGATCCCGGCGGCGGCGGTGGCCAGCGCGGTGCGCAGCGGCTCGGTCTCCACTCCGGACACCGCGAACTCCACGGCCGTGACCGGATATTTCGCCAGCCGGAAGATACGGTCGATATTGCCGCCGGTCGATGTGATGCTGGCCGCTATGGCGGCCGTCGACTCCGCGGTCAGCGGGTTGCCGAGCACGGTGACATGGGAACGGCCGCTGCCGCGCGGCCGGTTGTCACCGGTGCCGGAGATGATCTCGGCCTGGAGCTTGAGTGATTCCGTCCAGCTGTGCACGGTCGCCCGCAGCTCGCCCTCGCTGGTACCGCCGGCGGTGGGCGCGGTGATCAGCGCGCACAGGACGATACGGCCACGGGTGACGACCTGCTCGATGTCGATCACATCGACGGAGTAGGCGGCCAGGGTGTCGAAGAGCCCTGCTGTGATCCCGGGGCGGTCCTTCCCGAAGATCTTGACGAGCAGAGTGGGGACGTCGGCGCTATGAGGGGGCTGCGATGCACTCATGGTGATCCCACCGTATCCGGCGGGACAAGGGACCCGCTCACTGTCCCGCGTACCGGACACGGAGGGTGCCGGACCGCCCGCCGGTCCGTGTTCGCGGGCCCTGCCTGGGCCGCCGGTCGCGCCGGACGGTGACCGGGCCGGCCCTTGTGCGCACCGGCAGGACGCCTCACGATTCCTGTCGCCGCCCGGTCGGCACTCATGGGCGGTCACGGCCGGTGGATACGGCTCTCCGGAGCCGCCGATTCCGCGCCGACATCTCGTCAACGGCCTTTCCGTACAAGCTCTACGGGAGTCGACGGACCTTCGCGAGGCCCGGTTTTCGCAAGGAGGTCCGAGCCTGAAATAGTTCCCCACGATGTTCGCCATCCCTAGACTCCCCGCGACGCGGGAAACTCGGGGGACAACAAGTGGGGCATGGAGTGCCGGAACTCGTACTGGAATTGAACGGAAGAACCTGGACGCTCGATCCGTCCAGGTCATACACCCTCGGGCGTGATCCGCAGGGCGACCTGGTGATCGAGGACGCCAGGGTTTCATGGCGTCACGCCACCATCAGCTGGGGCAACGGCGGTTGGGGGATCCAGGATCACGGCAGCACCAACGGCACGTATGTGCAGGGCCGGCGCGTCCAGCAGACGGGCATAGGTCCCGGGTCGGCCGTGTATCTCGGCAATGCCACCGACGGACCCAGGCTGAGCCTCACCGGCGCCGCGTACAGCGCGCGGAGCGCGGTTCCGCAGCAGGCCCATGACCCGGCCCAGCAGCAGGACGGTCAGGGCTGGCCGGCCCAGCAGGACTGGCAGCGGCCGCAGGTCCCGCGGCAGGGCGGCGCCGGTGCTCCGTTCCACCAGCAGCAGGCGCCGGGACCTCAGGAGACACCGGGCTCGGGCGGTGCCGCGGGGGCCCCGCCGGCGCACGGCGACCGTAGCCCGACCATGTTCCATCAGCTCTCTCTCGGCCGCGTCATGCGCATCGGCCGTGCGCTGGAGAACGAACTGGTCGTCTCCGACCTCCAGGTCTCGCGCCACCACGCCGAGTTCACCGCGACGCCCGACGGCCGCAACGAGATCCGCGACCTCGGATCCCACAACGGCACCTATGTCAACGGCCAGCCGATAGCCAAGTCCGGCACCGTACTCATCGGTCCCAATGACATCGTCGGCGTCGGCCACTCGACCTTCCGGCTGGTCGGCGACCGGCTCGAAGAGTTCGTCGACACCGGCGAGGTGTCCTTCTCCGCCCGTCATCTCACCGTGACGGTCGACGGCGGCAAGCAGATCCTCAAGGACGTCTCCTTCGGTGTGCCCGAGAAGTCGCTGATCGCGGTGATCGGTCCGTCGGGCTCCGGCAAGTCCACGCTGCTCAAGGCGCTCACCGGCTACCGCCCGGCCGACCAGGGTGATGTCCTCTACGACAACCGGAATCTGTACAAGCAGTTCGCCGAGCTGCGCCAGCGCATCGGTCTGGTCCCGCAGGACGACATCCTGCACAAGGAGCTGACCGTCAGGAAGGCGCTCAAGTACGCGGCCAAGCTCCGCTTCCCCGGCGATACGGCCGACGCCGAGCGCGAGGCCCGGATCGACGAGGTACTGCGCGAGCTCAAGCTGGACATCCACAAGGACAAGAAGGTCACCTCCCTCTCCGGTGGCCAGCGCAAGCGCGTCTCCGTGGCCCTGGAACTGCTGACCAAGCCGTCGCTGATCTTCCTGGACGAGCCGACCTCCGGCCTCGACCCGGGCATGGACCGCGATGTCATGCAGCTCCTGCGCGGCCTCGCCGACGACGGCCGTACGGTCCTCGTCGTCACTCACTCCGTGGCCGAGCTGGCGAGCTGCGACAAGCTGCTGGTGATGGCACCCGGCGGTTCCGTCGCGTACTTCGGCCCGCCGGAGGAAGCGCTCAACTTCTTCGGCTACACCACCTGGGCGGATGTCTTCTCGGCCTTCGAGAACTACCGCGACTACGACTGGGCCGGCCGCTGGCGCGGCTCGCAGCACTACCAGATGTACGCCGCGGACATCGACGCCGTCGCCGCGCAGTCCGTACAGCCGCCCGCGCAGCAGATGCGCCCACCGAAGCCGCAGAGCTGGGGCTCCCAGCTCTGGACGCTGATCCGCCGCTACTCCTCGGTGATCGCGTCCGACAAGGGCTTCATCGGTCTGATGCTGATCCTGCCGGCCGTCCTCGGCGTGGTCAGTGTGGTCATCCCGGCCGACTTCGGTCTCGCGGCACCGACACCGCCGGCCAAGTTCAATGGCAAGGCCGGCACGATCATGCTGATCCTCGCGGTCGGCATGTGCTTCTCGGGCGCGGCCAACTCAGTCCGTGAGCTGATCAAGGAACGGGTGATCTACGAACGGGAACGGGCCACCGGCCTGTCCCGCTCCGCCTATCTGATGTCCAAGGTCATCACGCTCGGTGTGATCACGGCTCTCCAGGGTGTCATCCTCTGCGCCATCGGCTTCGCCACGCGCGATATGCCGGACGAGGGCCTGATCATGCCGCCGGCCGTGGAGATCTGCCTGGTCGTGATCGCGCTCGGCTTCACCTCCATGATGTTCGGCCTGGTCATCTCGTCGCTGGTGAAGACCGCCGAGAAGACGATGCCGCTGCTGGTCATGTTCGCGATCATCCAGGTCGTCTTCACCGGCATCCTCTTCCAGGTCTACGGCTCGCCGGGCCTGGAGCAGTTCGCCTGGCTGATGCCGTCCCGCTGGGCCATCGCGGGCGCGGGCACGACGCTCGACCTCGCGCATCTCATGCCGCCGTGGGACCCGAGTAACCCCGACGACCTGGACCCGCTGTGGGACCACTCGGCGAGCCAGTGGGGCATCGACATCGGAATCCTGCTGCTGATGGGCGTCGTCTGCGGTGTCGTCGTGTCGCGTCTGCTGCGCCGCCACGAGCCGGAGGTCATGCGCAAATAGCGCGACGGACATCTGACGCCGGACACGACGAAGGGCGGCACCCCTGGATACGGGGTGCCGCCCTTTCCGGCGTCGGTGCGCGTCAGCGCGCGCCAGTACGCGTCAGGCTCAGTAGGCGCTGTTGACGTTGTCGATCGAGCCGTACTTGTCCGCGGCGTAGTTGGCGGCGGCCACGATGTTCGAGACCGGGTGGTAGATGTTGTTCGGCGTTCCGGCGACGTGGTAGGCCGCGAAGGTCGGCGGGATGACCTGGAGCAGGCCCTTCGACGGGATGCCGTTCTGGGCGTTGATGTCCCAGTTGTTGATCGCGTTCGGGTTACCGCTCGACTCGCGCATGATGTTGCGGTGCAGACCGTCGTACGAGCCGGGGATGCCGTGGGCCTTCATGATGGCGAGCGACTCACGGATCCAGCCGTCCAGGTTGTTCGCGTAGACCGGCTTGCTCGCGGCCTTGGTCGCGGTGTGTCCCTCCGCGGCCTTCGTCTTCGCCTTCGCCACGGCCTTGGCCTTGGCCGCCGCCTTCGCCTTGAGCTCGGCCTGAGCCTTGGCCTTCGTGGCGGCCTTGACCTTGGCGGCTGCCTCGGCCTGTGCCTTGGCGTCCGCTTCCGCGGCGACCTTGGCGGCGGAGTTCGCCTTCGCGGCGGCCTTCACCTTGGCCGCGGTCTCGACCTTGGCGACCTTGTCCGCGGTGACGTGCTGCTGAGCGATGCTCGCCTGCACGGCCGAGGCCTGGGTGCTGTCCGTGGTCGTGCTCCATGCCACCGGGGTGGTGGCGAGGGACTGCTCGGCGGAAGCGTTGCCGGGAACCAGCGAGAACGCGAGAGCCGCGACACCCGCGGCGGCGACGCCGGCGATGGATGCCTTGTGGGTCTTGTTCAGGCGACCGAGGTCAGGGGTGCGTGACGAGAACATAGAGACGTACCTCTTCGAATAGCGGGAGTCGCGGAGGCCGGGCGGCCAGCCTGCTTGGCGGCGACGAACGCAATTCTTAGCGGCAGCAAAATCTTGTGGCAAAGGTGTGACGTACGACCCTGGATAGTGGAACAGGGCAGTGCGGAACCATCCCAATTCGCCCTTATCGCAAGCTCACAGCCCTCTCTTTTGTCGACTAGTGACATTCGTAAGTGATGTACGTCCTATGCGCGGGCTCACACGGAGGGCAGGTCGACCTCACGGTTGGTTGCTCAAGCAATGCACAGCGTGAGCGGTCTCATCCGGAAGGATGAGACGGTCGTTCCCGGTCTGCTGCCGGAGGCGCAGCCCGCGCGGCGCCCGCGTACGACCGGCCCTCGTACCGCTCACGGCTCCGCTCCGCCGCGCCGCTCTCGCGCGTACGCGGAGCGAGCGACACGCGAGCCGCACGCGCCGGCACCGTCTCCTTCACCGCCGGACAGGACCTAAGCCATTGGTCCTGATCGGAGGCGGTCCCGGGGCCGATACGGCCCGCTCCGCCCGCCGGTACGGTGAAGCAATGAGCCACCGACCGAGCTCGGGCCTCGCGGCCGTGAGCACCGCGCTCCTCGCGATGAGCCGGCATCTGGAGGTGCGCGACGTCCTCAAGACGATCGTCGCCTCGGCCCGTGAACTGATCGACGCCGAGTACGCGGCCCTCGGAGTGCCGGACGATCACGGAGGCTTCGCGCAGTTCGTCGTCGACGGGGTGAGCGACGAGCAGTGGAAGGCCATCGGCCCGCTGCCGCGCCAGCACGGCATCCTCGCCGCGATGCTCCACGAGGAGAAGGCCGAGCGCCTCGCCGACGTACGTAAGGACACCCGCTTCGAAGGCTGGCCCGCCGCCCACCCGGACATGTCCGACTTCCTGGGCCTGCCCGTCAGGGACGGCGACGAGACCATCGCCGCGCTCTTCCTCGCCAACAAGCGCTGTCCCAAGCCGGAGGGAGGCTGCGGATTCACCGAGGAGGACGAGGAACTCCTCTCGATCCTCGCCCAGCACGCCGCGATCGCTCTCACCAACGCCCGGCTGTACGAGCGCAGCCGCGAACTCACCATCGCCGAGGAACGCTCGCGCCTCGCCCACGAGCTCCATGACGCCGTCAGCCAGAAGCTCTTCTCGCTGCGTCTGACGGCCCAGGCGGCGGCCGCACTGGTGGACCGCGACCCGGACCGTGCCAAGGATGAGCTCCAGCAGGTCGCCCTCCTCGCCGCGGAGGCGGCCGACGAACTGCGCGCCGCCGTTGTGGAGCTGCGTCCCGCCGCCCTCGACGAGGACGGTCTGGTCAATACGCTCCGCAACCAGATCCAGGTGCTCGACCGCGCCCACTCCGCCCGGGTCACCTTCACCGGCCGTGCCGTCCGGGCCCTGCCCGCCGCCCAGGAGGAGGCGTTGCTGCGGGTGGCTCAGGAGGCACTGCACAACGCACTGCGCCATTCCGGCGCCGACCACGTCGATGTCACTCTCTGCCGCCGCGGCCAGGGCGCGGTCCTCAGCGTCACCGACAACGGCAAGGGCTTCGACCCCAGGTCGATCCGCCGGGCCGGCCGCCATCTGGGCCTGGTCTCCATGCGGGACCGGGCGAGCGGCGTGGGCGGCGGACTCACCGTGGAATCGGCGCCCGGAAGGGGCACCACGATCGAGATGGAGGTGCCCGGTGGCTGACAAGACCGTTCGTGTGCTGCTGGTGGACGATCACCAGGTGGTCCGGCGCGGACTGCGTACGTTCCTGGAGATCCAGGACGACATAGAGGTGGTCGGCGAGGCGTCCGACGGTGCCGAGGGGGTGGCCCGCGCCGAGGAACTCCTGCCCGATGTCGTCCTGATGGACATCAAGATGCCCGGCACCGACGGCATCGAGGCGCTGCGCAAGCTCCGTGAGCTCGACAACCCGGCCCGGGTCCTGATCGTCACCAGCTTCACGGAACAGCGCACCGTCGTTCCCGCGCTGCGCGCCGGAGCCTCCGGTTATGTCTACAAGGACGTCGATCCCGAGGCGCTGGCCGGTGCCATCCGCTCCGTCCACGCCGGGCATGTGCTGCTCCAGTCGGAAGTCGCGGGCGCGCTGCTGGCGCAGGACGATCCCAGCGGCGGCCACGGCAGAGGAACCTCGCTGACCGAGCGTGAGCGAGAGGTGCTCGTACTGATCGCCGACGGGCGCTCCAACCGGGAGATCGCCCGGGCACTGGTGCTTTCCGAGAAGACTGTCAAGACGCACGTTTCGAACATCCTGATGAAGCTTGATCTCTCGGACCGTACGCAGGCGGCGCTCTGGGCCGTACGACATGGGATTACCGGCTGATCCGGAACGCTGCCCTCCGGTCTGAGATTCATACCGTCGTGTGTATGTCACTCACACGGCGCATCCTGATCGCCGGTCGGGCGTTCTCCATGGCGTGCTGCGGCGTAGCGCCGCAGTCAGCGCGAGGAGGATCAAGAAGTGAAGAACCTGAAGCAGGCCGCCGCCCTCACCATGATCGCCGGTGGCATCGTCGCCGCCGGTGCGGGTGTCGCGTCCGCTCATGACGGTGCGCAGGCCCACGGTGCGGCCGTCAAGTCCCCGGGCGTTGTCTCCGGCAACCTCATTCAGGCCCCGGTGCATGTCCCGGTGAACGCCGTCGGCAACACCGTGAGTGTGATCGGCGCCCTCAACCCGGCGTTCGGCAATGGCGGCCTCAACCGCTGACGCGCTTCCGCGCGCCCTTCGTATCCCGCCGTTATGGAACCGGCCCGGGAGCTTCGTACCGAGGCCGTTCAACACTCGATTAAGGAACATGCCATGAAGGCTGCCAAGAAGGCCGCTCTGGTCCTCGTCACCGCCGGTCTCGCCGCGGGTGCCTCCGCCGGCGCGGCGTTCGCCACCGACGGTGGTGCCAACGCCCACGGTTCGGCCAAGCGCTCTCCGGGCGTGATCTCCGGCAACGCGATCCAGGTCCCGGTGCACATCCCGGTGAACGTGACCGGCAACACGATCAATGTGATCGGCCTGCTGAACCCGGCGTTCGGCAACCACTCGGTCAACCACTGACGCGCTGACACAAGCGCGCGTCAGGTGCTCCCGAGGCCCCGCGGCCCCCGCCGTCCCGGCGAGGGCCCGGGGCCTTGCGCCGTCTACGGCGTATCCCGCCCCGGGCGAGCGAGCCAAAGGCATGAGCCGCTCCGGAGGCGAACCGAGCCCTGCAACAGAACTGTCGGACCGAACCCTCACAGAAGAGGCGGCCGGCCGCCCTCCCGCTCCTCCACATACGCGTTGTACGAGGCCACCTGTGCCCGCCGCGCAACCCGTTCCACCGGCCGCAGCGCGGCGCTCCGCGCCGCCATCTCCGACGCGCTCACCGCGCCGCCGTGCCCGTGTTCGTAGGCCAGCGAGACCAGCAGCCCGATCCGCTGCGCCAGCTCCAGCACCCGCATCGCCCGTGGCGGATAGCCGGGAGCCAGTACCTCACGGCCGCGGCCCGCGCGCGCCCGATAGGCGTCCAGGGCCGCCTCGGCCACCGGCCCCGAAGCCGCCACATCCAGCCGCGAGAGCACCTCCGTCGCTTCCCGCAGCGCCTCGGCCAGCTCGCGCTCCGCCTCTCCGAGCGAGGGCACGTCCGCCGGCGGAGCCTCCCGTACCGGCAGACAGTGCCAGAGGACCTCCACATGCAGGTCTCCGTCCGGGCCCACCGCGGTCACCTCGGGCACCAGCCCGTACGGAGCGCCCGTGGCGATCACCGCTTCCTCCGCCTCCAGCGCCCGCCCATTGAATTCCGGCGGTCCGCTGAGCCCCAGCGGATGACCCGGTACGGGCAGCGCGACCCGGTATCCGGTCACACCGAGCGCCCGCAGCCGCCCCAGCGCCAGCGTGAGCCCGACGGGCCCTGTCTCGCCGGGCAGCCCCTCCACCCGGTGCACCGCGTCATCGCCGACCACGGCGAGTGCGGCGTCATCCGGAGATACAAATCCAGCCAAAAGGGCATTTCCCCAAGCGGCCAGCAGTCCTGAGCGTGGTTGCGAAAGCATGGCCCCAGCCTAGGGAACGGACCTCAGGGCCGGACCACCCGACCGGTGGCGTAGGTTTTCCTCTGGGAGCCGCGCCTACAGGCGCACCCGGTACCTCAAGACGATTGCATGGGGAGACAACGCGCTCATGAGCGATGTACTGGAGCTGGTGGACGTATCCGTGGTCCGCGACGGACGCGCTCTGGTGGACGATGTCTCCTGGTCGGTCAAGGAGGGAGAGCGCTGGGTGATCCTCGGGCCCAACGGCGCCGGCAAGACCACTCTGCTCAACCTCGCGTCCAGCTACCTCTTCCCGACCACCGGAAAGGTGCGGATCCTGGGCGAGCGGCTCGGCAAGGTGGACGTCTTCGAGCTCCGTCCGCGCATCGGTGTGGCAGGCGTCGCCATGTCCGAAAAGCTTCCCAAGCGCCAGACCGTTCTTCAGACCGTCCTCACGGCCGCGTACGGGATGACAGCCACCTGGCACGAGGACTACGACGAGGTCGACGAGCAGCGCGCCCGCGCTTTCCTCGACCGCCTCGGCATGACCGACTACCTGGACCGTAAGTTCGGCACGCTCTCCGAGGGCGAGCGCAAGCGCACCCTGATCGCCCGCGCGATGATGACCGATCCCGAACTGCTGCTCCTGGACGAGCCCGCCGCGGGCCTGGACCTGGGCGGCCGGGAGGACCTGGTACGCCGTCTCGGCCGGCTCGCCCGCGACCCGTACGCTCCCTCCATGATCATGGTCACGCACCATGTCGAGGAGATCGCACCGGGCTTCACCCATGTCCTCATGATCCGGCAGGGCAAGGTGCTCGCCGCCGGCCCCATGGAGACGGAACTGACCTCCCGCAACCTCTCGCTCTGCTTCGGCCTCCCGCTTGTCGTCGAGCGCAACGGCGACCGCTGGACGGCACAGGGTCTTCCGCTCGGCTGACCTGAACTCACCCCTGTCCGTACGGGGATCGCCGGACCTACCATGAACGCGTGGAAATCGACGCATGGGTGTGGTGGCTGATCGGCGCGGTCGGGCTGGGGATCCCGCTCGTCCTGACGGCGATGCCCGAATTCGGCATGCTGTCGGCCGGAGCGGTCGCCGGCGCGGTGGTCGCGGCGCTGGGCGGCGGGGTGGTGGCCCAAGTCCTCGTCTTCGCCGCGGTGTCCGTCGCGCTGATCGCGGTGGTACGTCCGATAGCGGCTCGTAACCGCGGAGGGCGCCCCGGACTGGCCACCGGAATCGACGCGCTGAAAGGCCGTCAGGCTCTCGTCGTGGAACGGGTCGACGGGCGCGGTGGCCGCATCAAGCTGGCCGGTGAGATCTGGTCGGCACGCGCGCTCGACAGCGATACGGCGTTCGAACCAGGGCAACAGGTCGATGTCGTGGAGATCGACGGAGCGACAGCCGTGGTCATGTGAGCCAACCCGGCCGAACAGTCCCCACGTTGGCCCTCGGTCTGAGAAACTCGATCATCGGAACATCCGGCGGCGAAGGGCCCGAGAAACGCGATGTCATCAATCATCATCGTCCTGGTCATCCTGGTGGTGCTTGTATTCATCGCCTTGATCAAGACGATCCAGGTCATCCCGCAGGCAAGCGCCGCCATCGTGGAGCGCTTCGGCCGCTACACACGCACGCTCAACGCGGGCCTGAACATCGTCGTCCCGTTCATCGACTCGATCCGTAACCGGATCGACCTCCGCGAACAGGTCGTCCCGTTCCCGCCGCAGCCTGTGATCACCCAGGACAACCTGGTCGTCAACATCGACACCGTCATCTACTACCAGGTGACCGACGCCAGGGCCGCGACCTACGAAGTCGCCAGCTACATCCAGGCGATCGAGCAGCTCACCGTCACCACCCTGCGGAACATCATCGGTGGCATGGACCTGGAGCGCACGCTCACCTCCCGCGAGGAGATCAACGCGGCCCTGCGCGGTGTCCTCGACGAAGCCACCGGCAAGTGGGGCATCCGCGTCAACCGCGTCGAGCTGAAGGCGATCGAGCCTCCGACCTCCATCCAGGACTCGATGGAGAAGCAGATGCGCGCCGACCGGGACAAGCGCGCCGCGATCCTCACCGCGGAAGGCATCCGCCAGTCGCAGATCCTCACCGCGGAAGGTGAGAAGCAGTCCGCCATCCTGCGCGCCGAAGGTGAGGCCAAGGCCGCGGCCCTGCGCGCCGAGGGCGAGGCCCAGGCGATCCGTACCGTCTTCGAATCGATCCACGCGGGCGACCCGGACCAGAAGCTTCTCTCGTACCAGTACCTCCAGATGCTGCCCAAGATCGCCGAGGGCGACGCCAACAAGCTCTGGATCGTGCCCAGCGAGATCGGCGACGCCCTCAAGGGACTCAGCGGAGCCTTCGGCAACCTCGGCTCCGGCGCCCCGGGCTTCAACACCGGTAAGGAACGCCGCCAGGACCCCCCGGTGGAATGATCCACCGGCCTCTTCGTGCATGATCGGTGCACCTTGCATCGATCACCGAAGGGGAGACCGTGACCAACTGGGAGATGCTCGCCGTCCTCATCGCGGGCATCAGCGCCGGAACCATCAACACCATGGTGGGCTCCGGCACGCTGATCACCTTCCCTGTCCTGCTCGCGACGGGCCTCCCGCCGGTCACCGCCACCGTCTCCAACGCACTCGGCCTGATACCGGGATCGATCAGTGGAGCCATCGGCTACCGGGCCGAGCTCGTCGGCCAGCGCCGTCGTGTGCTGCGTCTGAGCGCCGCCGCTCTCATCGGCGGACTCAGCGGCGCCACGCTGCTGCTCGTCCTGCCCTCGACGGCTTTCGAGACGATCGTGCCCGTCCTGGTCACGCTCGCTCTTGTCCTGGTGATCCTCCAGCCCCGGCTCGCCAGGGCCGTCCAGGCCCGCCGGGCACGGACCGGCGTCCGGGCACGGCCCAACGGCGGCCCGCTGCTGTTCACCGGGCTCCTGCTCGCCAGCGTCTACGGCGGCTACTTCACCGCGGCCCAGGGGATCATCTATCTCTCCCTGATGGGCATGCTGCTCGACGACAGCCTGCAGCGGCTGAACGCCGTCAAGAACATCCTCGCCGCCGTCGTCAACGGAGTCGCCGCGCTCTTCTTTCTCTTTGTGGCGGACTTCGACTGGACGGCGGTCGTGCTCATCGCGGTCGGCTCCGCACTCGGCGGCCAGCTCGGCGCCAGGCTCGGCCGCCGGCTGCCGCCGGTGGCCCTGCGCGCACTGATCGTCGTCGTCGGTGTGGTCGCCATCGTCCAACTGGTGGTCCGCCGGTACGGCTGAGGCGGCGGCCGGTGCACGCGTGAAAGCCCGCCCCGGCACGCGGGCGGGCTTTCCTGAGGCATCCCGGGATACGGGAGCGGGCAGGCGTTACGCGGCGGGCTGGACCCCCGCCAGCCAGCTCGGCAGCTCCGAGCGCTCACCGGCTCGCAGCGACAGCAGCATCGCGTCCGCCGGGGACGGCACGAAGGGGTGGTGCAGCAGCGGCATTCCCGCCTGCTCCGGCGTACGGTCCGCCTTGCGGTGGTTGTCCTCGGCACACGAAGCGACCGTATTCAGCCAGCTGTCCGAGCCGCCTCGGGACCGCGGCACCACATGGTCCACCGTCGTCGCGCGCCTGCCGCAATAAGCGCACCGGTGTTGGTCCCGTATCAGTACACCCCGTCTCGACCACGGAGCTTGTCTTCGGAAAGGCACCCGGACATACCTGCAGAGCCGGATCACTCTGGGCACCGGAAGCTCCACCGCGGCCGCACGCACACGAAGACCGGGATGAGCCTGCTCGACAACGGCCTTGTCCTGCAGCACCAGCACCACCGCACGGTTGAGAGTCACCGTCGACAGCGGCTCGAAGCTCGCATTCAGTACCAGCGTGTCCCGCATCCCGCCCACCTCCCGTGTGCCGGCCCGCCGCCTGGCGGGCTTGGATCAACTCTGGCCGGGCACGCCGAGAGGGACAACACAATAAAAAATGCCCTGCCCTGATCTCTCCAAGACCAGGGCAGGGCAAACAAAAGACAAACGGTCGGCTCCCGGCGGCAGCGTCGAACTCCTCGACTGAGCCGCGCGCACGCCGGCGCGTGGACACGGTTCGAAGCCGATGAACGCCGGCGACGCGGCGCTGTCCGCCGGCCACTCGCCGGGCCCGGGACGCGTACTCAGAACCAGTTGCGGCGGCCGCCCACCTCGGCGAGCCACTGATTGAGATAGCCGGCCCAGTCGGTGTTCTGGAAGTCGTGGAGGCCCACCTGGAAGGCCCGGAACGAGTCGCTGCCCTCGCTGAACAGTCCCGGCTTCTTGTCCATCTCCAGGATGACGTCCATCTCGCGGTCGTCCGCGACAAAGGTCAGCTCGACCTGGTTCAGCCCGCGGTACTGCTGCGGCGCGAAGAACTCGATCTCCTGGTAGAACGGCAGCCGCTGGCGCGTCCCGCGCACGACCCCGCGCTCCATGTCCGCGCTCTTGAAGCGGAAGCCGAGCTGGACGAAGCCGTCCAGGATCGCCTGCTGCGCCGGCAGCGGATGGACATTGATCGGGTCCAGGTCGCCGGAGTCCACCGCCCGCGCGATGTCCAGCTCCGTGCTCACGCCGATGTTCATCCCGCGGAGCTGCTGCCCGCCGATGGTCGTGATCGGCGTCTCCCAGGGGATCTCCAGACCGAACGGCACCACATGCACCGCTCCGGCCTGCACCTCGAAGGCGCCGCCGACCCGCTCCTTGGCGAACTCGATGTCCTGCTTGAGCTCCTGGTCACCGCCTTCGACCTCGACGCGTGCCTGAAGGCCGACGGAGAGTCCCTGGATCTGCTGGTTCACGGAACCGCCCTGGAGGCGTACCTCGCCCTGAACCACGCCACCGGGTACGACGTTCGACTCGGTCAGCTCCGTCTCGACGGACGCACCACCGGCGCCCAAACTCGCGAGCAGCTTCTTGAAGCCCATCTTCACTCCTTCTAGATCCTGACCCCTACATACGCGCCACGACGGTAGCCGGTTCCCCGGTACCCTCAGAAGCCATGATCGAGAGCGCCGACCGTGACCCGCTGCCCCGGGAGTTCTTCGACCGCCCGGTCCTGGAGGTCGCACCCGACCTGCTCGGCCGCACGCTGAGACGCAACACGGACGACGGTCCCATCGAGCTCCGGCTGACCGAGGTGGAGGCGTACGCGGGCGCGATCGACCCGGGTTCGCACGCCTTCCGTGGTCCCACGGCCCGTAATGGAGTGATGTTCGGGCCGCCCGGTCACGCGTACGTCTACTTCACCTACGGCATGTGGTTCTGCCTCAACCTGGTGTGCGGCCCCGAGGGCCATGCCAGTGGAGTCCTGCTGCGGGCGGGGCAGATTCTTGTCGGCGCCGAGCTGACCCGGAAGCGTCGGCTCTCGGCCCGTCATGACAGAGAACTGGCCAAAGGCCCGGCTCGGCTGGCCACCGCTCTGGATGTGGACCGGTCCCTCAACGGCACGGACGTGTGCGCCGGTCCCGACGCCCCGCTCTCCGTACTGGCAGGCGCTCCTGTCGAGGACCATCAGGTCAGCAACGGGCCCCGCACCGGAGTGGGCGGCGACGGTGCCGCTCACCCGTGGCGCTTCTGGATCGACGGCGATCCCTCGGTGAGTCCCTACCGCGCCCACGCGCCACGACGCCGCCGAACTTGACTTGTCCCGTTCATCCGCCTAACGTAGCCCAAGCCGCTTGACACGGGTCCTGCTGTTCAGCAGCCTCCGGAGCGGCCACCCACCACTGACGACCAAACCCCAACGGGTATGGATTTCGGCATGCCGGAATTCAGATTCGATGGCTCGATTATGAGAGTCACCGGGAATCGGTTAAAGTGGTGACAGCCGAAAGGCAAAAGGCCAATCCAAAGGCCACCGGAATTCAAGCGGCAAGAACAGCCAAATGAGTCTGGTAGAGTCGGAATCGCTGGAAAGGGAAACGCGAAAGCGGGAACCGGGAAGGCGGCCCCGCCGGCCGGGGAAATCGGATACGAAAGCATCTGATAGAGTCGGAAACACGAAGTACGGAACGAAATGAAGTACCGGAGGGAAGCGCCCGGAGGGCCCGGAGACGGGACTGAAGGAAGCGTCCGTTCCTTGAGAACTCAACAGCGTGCCAAAAGTCA
>NZ_JARBAE010000109.1:0-2493 GCF_033795305.1 Streptomyces sp. AK02-01A | reverse complement strand
ACACAGTGGACGCGAGCAACTGAGGACAAGCCCTCGGCCTATTAGTACCAGTCAGCTTCAACCGTTACCGGTCTTCCACATCTGGCCTATCAACCCAGTCGTCTACTGGGAGCCTTAACCCCTCAAGGGGGTGGGAGTCCTCATCTCGAAGCAGGCTTCCCGCTTAGATGCTTTCAGCGGTTATCCCTCCCGAACGTAGCCAACCAGCCATGCCCTTGGCAGAACAACTGGCACACCAGAGGTTCGTCCGTCCCGGTCCTCTCGTACTAGGGACAGCCCTTCTCAAGACTCCTACGCGCACAGCGGATAGGGACCGAACTGTCTCACGACGTTCTAAACCCAGCTCGCGTACCGCTTTAATGGGCGAACAGCCCAACCCTTGGGACCGACTCCAGCCCCAGGATGCGACGAGCCGACATCGAGGTGCCAAACCATCCCGTCGATATGGACTCTTGGGGAAGATCAGCCTGTTATCCCCGGGGTACCTTTTATCCGTTGAGCGACGGCGCTTCCACAAGCCACCGCCGGATCACTAGTCCCGACTTTCGTCCCTGCTCGACCCGTCGGTCTCACAGTCAAGCTCCCTTGTGCACTTACACTCAACACCTGATTACCAACCAGGCTGAGGGAACCTTTGGGCGCCTCCGTTACCCTTTAGGAGGCAACCGCCCCAGTTAAACTACCCATCAGACACTGTCCCTGATCCGGATCACGGACCCAGGTTAGACATCCAGCACGACCAGAGTGGTATTTCAACGACGACTCCACCTGAACTGGCGTCCAAGCTTCACAGTCTCCCACCTATCCTACACAAGCCGAACCGAACACCAATATCAAACTATAGTAAAGGTCCCGGGGTCTTTCCGTCCTGCTGCGCGAAACGAGCATCTTTACTCGTAATGCAATTTCACCGGGCCTATGGTTGAGACAGTCGAGAAGTCGTTACGCCATTCGTGCAGGTCGGAACTTACCCGACAAGGAATTTCGCTACCTTAGGATGGTTATAGTTACCACCGCCGTTTACTGGCGCTTAAGTTCTCAGCTTCGCCAACCCGAAGATTGACTAACCGGTCCCCTTAACGTTCCAGCACCGGGCAGGCGTCAGTCCGTATACATCGCCTTACGGCTTCGCACGGACCTGTGTTTTTAGTAAACAGTCGCTTCTCGCTGGTCTCTGCGGCCACCCCAAGCTCACACCGTAAAGATGATCACCCAGAATGGCCCCCCTTCTCCCGAAGTTACGGGGGCATTTTGCCGAGTTCCTTAACCATAGTTCACCCGAACGCCTCGGTATTCTCTACCAGACCACCTGAGTCGGTTTAGGGTACGGGCCGCCATGAAACTCGCTAGAGGCTTTTCTCGACAGCATAGGATCATCCACTTCACCACAATCGGCTCGGCATCAGGTCTCAGGCACAAATTGCACGGATTTACCTGCACAACGCCCTACACCCTTACCCCGGGACAACCACCGCCCGGGCTGGACTACCTTCCTGCGTCACCCCATCGCTTACCTACTACCACCTCGGTTCAGCGGCTCCACCACTCCCCTTCACCCGAAGGCTCCAGGACGGCTTCACGGCCTTAGCATAAATGGATTCGATACTGGGCGTTCCAAAGCGGGTACCGGAATATCAACCGGTTGTCCATCGACTACGCCTGTCGGCCTCGCCTTAGGTCCCGACTTACCCTGGGCAGATCAGCTTGACCCAGGAACCCTTAGTCAATCGGCGCACACGTTTCCCACGTGTGTATCGCTACTCATGCCTGCATTCTCACTCGTGAACCGTCCACCACTCGCTTCCACGGCGGCTTCACCCGGCACACGACGCTCCCCTACCCATCACAGTCCCCGTTGGGGGTATGTACTGCAATGACACGACTTCGGCGGTACGCTTGAGCCCCGCTACATTGTCGGCGCGGAATCACTTGACCAGTGAGCTATTACGCACTCTTTCAAGGATGGCTGCTTCTAAGCCAACCTCCTGGTTGTCTCTGCGACTCCACATCCTTTCCCACTTAGCGTACGCTTAGGGGCCTTAGTCGATGCTCTGGGCTGTTTCCCTCTCGACCATGGAGCTTATCCCCCACAGTCTCACTGCCGCGCTCTCACTTACCGGCATTCGGAGTTTGGCTAAGGTCAGTAACCCGGTAGGGCCCATCGCCTATCCAGTGCTCTACCTCCGGCAAGAAACACACGACGCTGCACCTAAATGCATTTCGGGGAGAACCAGCTATCACGGAGTTTGATTGGCCTTTCACCCCTAACCACAGGTCATCCCCCAGGTTTTCAACCCTGGTGGGTTCGGTCCTCCACGAAGTCTTACCTCCGCTTCAACCTGCCCATGGCTAGATCACTCCGCTTCGGGTCTTGAGCGCGCTACTAAAACGCCCTATTCGGACTCGCTTTCGCTACGGCTTCCCCACACGGGTTAACCTCGCAACACACCGCAAACTCGCAGGCTCATTCTTCAAAAGGCACGCAGTCACGAC
>NZ_JARBAE010000108.1:0-2941 GCF_033795305.1 Streptomyces sp. AK02-01A | reverse complement strand
CCGTCAGGGAAATCGCCAGACCCGTCGGATCGGACATCGTGACAGGGTTGTTGTGCGCGTAGGCATAACCATTGGACTGAAGGACATCGTTCAAGTCCAGAACCGGATCCGCCGACAAGAAGCGGCCCACCAACAAACCTCTCGGGAGCCGCAGCCCTTGTCGGCCATGACGCGGTCGGGCCGGATGCGGGGGCGGCCCCGACCGGTGCGCGGGACCCAAACACCGTCCATGACGTGCTCGAAGCAGCTGCAGGCGTCAGTGTCGCCACCCATCAAAACGAAGCCGAGGGGCCGACCACTGCCCGTCGCAGGCCAGGTGGATCTTGGTGTGTACTCAGTCCTCCCCGGGACCGGCCGAGGACGTGATCACCGCTTCGTCCCGGTCGACCGCCCCCTTTTCGGCGCCGAACCGTCTACCACCGCAAAGACAGACACTGGGAAGCCGCCAACTACGTCCTCACCCCCGGCAACACCCGCAAGCGCATCCATGTCTACGGCACCACCCGCACGGAAGCCCTCGCCAAACCCACCGAGAACATCGCCACCAGCAACCGAGGCATTCCCGTCCCCTCCGCGCAAGGCAGCGTGGCCGCGTACCTGACGTACTGGCTGGAGAACGTCACCGTCCACCACCTCCGCGAGAACACCCACACCCGCTACACCACCTGCGTCCACCGGTACCTCATCCCTGGCCTGGGCAAGAAGAAGCTCACCAAGCTCACCGCCAAGGACGTCCGCACCTGGCTCAACCATCTCCGCACCACCTGCCAGTGCTGCACGCGCGGCATCGACACTCGGCGCGACCAGCCCCGCTGCTGCGCCGCTGGCCGGTGCTGCTCCAAGCTGCTCTCCCCGCTGACGCTCACCTACCTCCACTCCGTGCTCAAGTCCGCCTTGGAGCACGCCGTCCGGGAGGAAGAGATCCCGCGCAACGTCGCCCGCAACGTCCGCACCGGCACCCCACGCCCCCGACGCTTCGAACCCCTCACCACCGAAGAAGCCCGGCAGTTCCTCACCACCGCCCAGGACCACCGGCTGCACGCGCTGTTCGAACTCGCCCTCCACACCGGACTCCGCAAGGGCGAACTCCTCGGCCTCCGCTGGGAAGACCTCGACCTCGACGCGGGAACCGCCGCCGTCCGCCGCACACTCCAGCGAACCGCCGCAGGCGGGCTCACCACGCTGCCCACCAAGACGCGGGCCTCCGAGCGCCGCATCGCCCTCCCCACCCGCTGCGTCCAGTCGCTGAAGCTCCACCACGGGCAGCAGCAGCGCGAGCGTGAGGCCGCGGGCACGACGTGGGAGCACGACGGGCACGTGTTCACCACTGCGCAGGGCCGACCGATCGACCCGACCAACCTCACCCGCACCTTCCTCACGCTCCTCCGCAAGGCCGGCCTCCGCCGCCTCCGCCTCCACGACCTCCGCCACTCGACCGCCACCCTCCTCCTGGAGCAGGGCATCGAACTCGTCGTCATCAAGGAACTCCTCGGCCACGCCCACATCGGCGTCACCGCCACCGTCTACGCCCATGTCCGGCTCCGCCTCCAGCGCGACGCCATCGACACCCTCAGTACCGCGCTCGGCAGCCCGACGAACACCACGGGCAACGGTGACAACGACGAACGGCCGCCCTGCGCCATCGTCCGCTGACGTTGCCGTCATTTACTGCCGTCACCCCACGCAGAAGCCCCGCCAGGACGCACCCGGCGGGGCTTCGTTTCGCTATCACGAACGGCTTCAGTAAAGGAAGCCTTCAGAAGTGGGGGAAGGCATAGCCTGCCAGTGATCAGTCCAGGCTCTCGGCAAGCTCAATCCAGCCTGCCACTTCTCTCTCCCAATGGGAAGGATCAGCAGCCTCAAGGAAGCCTGCCGCCGACCATCGATCCCACAACCCTTCGGGCGCAAGTAGATCTTGCGAAAGCCGTACGCCCAAACGCCTCTCGATATGCAGCAGCGCACCAAGGCACCACGGCTGGTTTCCCCGATTTTGCAGCTCACTCAGACTGCGCTCCAGATAACGCTTCAAGGCATACGCATCAGAGGGTTGACAGAACCGAGCCAGCGTGAAGGCAACGCCTTTTTCCGTGCGCCTGGAACCTCCCTCATCGATAAGCCTGTGCAGCTCATCTCGAAATTCAGATCTCTGCGCAAACCCGATGAGCCAACACGCCGTAAGAGCCTCCCGCCAGTCGCCGCCCAGGAGCTGCTCCAGCTCGCTCGCCGACGCCTGCCGACCGTCCTCCATCAAGGCCGCACCAAACTCAAGGGCCTGCTCACGGCCAGCCCTCATGAAGCTCCCGGAGAGGAGTTTCTTATACCTGTTACCAGGCAAGCAATAGCGCGCAAACAGATCACCCGCACTGATTCCAGACACTCAAAACCCCTCTCCCGGACACGACTACTTCGATTCTGTCACCTAAATGGCCCCCATTCACAGCTCACCTGACAGCCTGTGACGCGACCCTCAATGAGGACTTCCAGCTCTTCGAGTCCTCGCTGTCCGGCAACTCTCATGCGGCTTGGATCGATTGCACTGCGCGGAATCCTAAGAACCAGAGCCCCTGAACTACCGAACTCCTCTGAAAATTCTCGCGCTGTCTCCAGGTCAGGTGACCACGATGTGAAAACACTCTCCGTGTTGTCACCCGAGTGCGCAACAGGATCGCTGTGGCCGCCGCGTGGTTCCGCAATACCTGCCCTCGCTTCCGCGAGCTTGTAGTGATTGTTGGTAACTCCTCGATAGAGGTATTCACCACTGGAGTCGCCGAGTTCAGCGGCCCGCGCAAACACATCGTCGACCGACGGGTTGCAGTTGTGAACGAGGACCGGGGTGGCCCCAGCCAGCACATAGTACGTGTGGAGGTCACTGACGGTGAGGTTGTAGACCGTTTCGTCGGGGGCCGTCCAGTGTTCGACCGCTGTGATCTGGACGAGGGTG
>NZ_JARBAE010000107.1:0-3112 GCF_033795305.1 Streptomyces sp. AK02-01A | reverse complement strand
GGAGGCGGCGGCGCTTCGGGCCAAGAAGGCGGCGATCGAGAGGGCGAAGAGGGAAGCCGCTCAGAGGGCGAAGAAGAAGGCGGCGGAACAGGCGAAGAGAGTCGCTGACCGGGCCGCGGCGCAGGCCAAGAAGACCGGTAACGCGGTCCGGAAACAGGCCCAGGCGAAGGCTGCTCCGAAGGTTTCCCTGCAGAAGGCGTCCGGTGGAGGCGGGGGCGCCTCCAAGGCCGGTGGTGGCAAGCCGGGCGGTACTTCGGGCGGTACGGCCCGCACCAGTGGCGGCGGTTCCAGCGGGAGCGGCGGTTCGGGCAAGGCGGGCGGGGGTGGCTCCTGCGAGGCGCCCGACAACAGTTTCGTGGCGGGCACGAAGGTCCTGATGGCCGATGGCACCACGAAGCCGATCGACGAGGTCAAGCCGGGCGACAAGGTTGTCGCGACCGATCCGGGAACGGGCGAGACCCGCGTTGAGACGGTCACCGCGGAGATCAAGGGCCAGGGTCTGAAGCACCTGGTCAAGGTCGTCATCGACACCGACGGCGAGAAGGGCACCGCAACAGCCGGGGTAACGGCGACCGACGGCCACCCCTTCTGGGTCCCCGAACTCGCCGAATGGATCGACGCCACCGACCTCCGCCCAGGCCAGTGGCTCCGCACCGGCGCCGGCACCCGCGTCCAGATCACAGCGGTCGAACACTGGACGGCCCCCGACGAAACGGTCCACAACCTCACCGTCAGTGACCTCCACACGTACTATGTGCTCGCGGGAACCACGCCGGTCCTCGTTCACAATTGCGGACCTGAGGCTAGAGCGGCAGCGCAATCGGCGCCTGCGGACGCCACGATGAGCGCAGCAGCTCGGTTCCGGGGTACCGATATGGTTTCCACTGGTCACTCTGGTCATTCGTCCCGCCCAGCCTATTTCGAGCCCGAGATTGATTCCGCTCTCGCGGATGGTGGGCAGATCGCCGGCCGCGGAGCTGATAACTGTGCAGAGATCCGGGCCTGCAATACTCTGATCGCCGAACATGGAGCCGATTTTGAGGATCAAGTCGGACGCTCGCTACGGTTGAGTGACATCGAATTCTTGACCGTTCGCAGCGCAACGGGTGCCCCAGAAGCGGCGTGCCTATCCTGTCAGAGTGTTCTTGTTCGGCGCGGCGCGACAGACCTATCGAGGTGAGAAGAATGCGTGAGTCGGAGCTAGAGGAATTCCTCAGCTCGTTTGGCTGGGAGATGGCTGGGGTACGTCGTGAAGCGGATGCCATCGTGGCGGGTCTGGAACGTGTCGGCTTCGCCTGTCATGAGGAGGCAAGGAGCTTCTTGGGCGAATATCTCGGCCTGAAGATCGACCACCTTCCAGCCCTCGTTATCGCCGGAGAGAGGATCTCAAGCTCGACGCATTTCGATCCGTCCGCCGTGTGCACCACCCGTGATGCGGACGTGGCTCGGCGATGCGCAGAGGTAGCTGGCGCCGCTCTGTTTCCGATTGGAGTGGACAGCTTCCATCTGACCGTATATTCGGGAAGCAACGGAAGGCTCTACGCAGGGTTCGATTCATCGGTCTATCGATATGGGGAAGATTGCAATGCGATGTTCTCGATGATGAAGGCTGGAGTCCGCCCAATCCCATTGGGCGAGTGGACGCTTCAGTGAGAACGATGCGCCGTCGCCTTTGCCGAAATTGGGTTCATTTGAATTTTAGACGCCCTCTCGGCTGAGGAGTCAAGAACCCTGAAAAAGCCGCACGAGCCCTCATCGACAGGGATGTCGATGAGGGCTCGATGCCGTTTGACGGCAGTAGTTGACGGCAACGTCAGCGGACGGGGGTTGCGCAGGAGGGTGGTTCGTGGCCGTCGTTGGGCTTGCTGGTGGCCTCGGTGGGGTTGCGGAGGGCGTGGCCGAGGAGGTTGATGGCGTCGCGTTGGAGGCGGAGCCGGACGTGGGCGTACACGGTGGCGGTGACGCCGATGTGGGCGTGCCCCAACAGCTCTTTGATCACGACGAGTTCGACGCCCTGCTCCAGGAGGAGGGTCGCCGCCGAGTGCCGGAGATCGTGGAAACGGATGCGGCGCAGCTGGGCGCGGCGGAGCAGGGTGTTGAAGTGCCTGGTGAGGGTGGCGCCCTCGATCGGGGAGCCGTCGGGCCGGGTGAAGACGTAGCCGCTCGCTTTCCAGCGGGTTCCCGCCGCCTCACGTTCCTGACGCTGCCGGTCGCGGTGCTGTTCGAGGGAGCGCAGGCACTCGGTGGGCAGGGCGATGCGGCGTTCCGAGCTCTGGGTCTTGGTCGGCAGGGCGGTCAGGCCGCCGCTGTTGGTGCGTTGGAGGGTTCGGCGGATGCTGGCGGTTGCGCCGGCCAGGTCGAGGTCTTCCCAGCGCAGGCCGAGGAGTTCGCCCTTGCGGAGTCCGGTGTGCAGGGCGAGTTCGAACAGGGCGTGCAGCCGGTGGCCTTGGGCGGTGGTGAGGAGTCGGCGGGCTTCGTCGACGGTGAGGGGTTCGAAGCGTCGGGGCCGTGGGGTGCCGGTGCGGACGTTGCGGGCGACGTTGCGCGGGATCTCTTCCTCACGCACGGTGTGCTCCAGGCCGGACTTGAGTACCGAGTGGATGTAGGAGAGCGTCAGCGGGGAGAGCACCTTGTGGCAGCACTGGCCGGCGGCGCAGCAGCGGGGCTCATGACGCTGGGCGTCGATGTCGCGCGTGCAGCACTGGCAGGTGGTGCGGAGCTGGTTGAGCTAGGTGCGGATGTCCTTGGCGGTGAGTTTGGTGAGCTTCTTCTTGTCGAGGCCGGGGACCAGGTGCTGGTCGACGCAGGCGGTGTAGCGGGTGTGAGTGTTCTCGCGGAGGTGGCGGACGGCGACGTTCTCCAGCCAGTACGTCAGATACGCAGCCACGCTGCTCTGTGTGGAGGGCGCGGGGACCCCGCGGTTGCTGTTGGTGATTTTCTCGGTGAGTTTGGCGAGGGCTTCCGTGCGGGTGGTGCCGTAGACGCGGATGCGCTTGCGGGTGTTGCCGGGGGCGAGGACGTAGTTGGCGGCTTCCCAGTGTCTGTCTTTGCGGTGGTAGACGGTTCGGCGCCGAAAAGGGGGCGGTCGACCGGGACGAAGCGGTGATCACGT
>NZ_JARBAE010000106.1:0-3168 GCF_033795305.1 Streptomyces sp. AK02-01A | reverse complement strand
TCCCCACCCGACTCCACCAACCGCCACAGATCCTCCGGCGAACCCACCCCACCCGGAAAACGGCACGCCATCGACACAATCGCGATCGGCTCATCAGAACCCGAAGCCACCGAGGACGCGGCGAGGGCTTCCGCCCCTTCGGTAGCGGTGTCCCTTGTCCGGCCGGTCAGTTGCTCGCGTAGCTGAGTGGCCAGCGCGGCGGGCGTCGGGTAGTCGAAGATGAGTGTGGCGGGCAGCCGCAACCCCGTGACAGCGTTGATCCGGTTACGGAGTTCCACGGCGGTGAGCGAGTCGAAGCCGAGCTGGCTGAAGTCCCGCTCCACATCGACTTCCGTGGTCGCCGCGTATCCCAGCACCGCGGCGACCTCGGTGCGTACGACCTCCAGGACCTCCGCGTACTGCTTCGGTTCCGGAAGCCCCGCCAGCCTCTGGACGAGAGAGGAGGGCACCGCGCCTGTGCGCGTCCGCCGGGTCACAGGGCTCTTGACGAGCCCGCGCAGCACGGCGGGCACGGCGTCGCCCTGTGTCCGCAGCGCGGAATGATCCAGTCGCGCGGCGACGTACGCGGGGCGGCCGGCGGTGAGCGCCAGGTCGAACAGCACCAGTCCTTCGGCGCTTTCGATCGGGGCGATGCCGGTGCGACGCAGACGGGCGAGGTCGGTACGGCCGAGCCGCTCCGTCATTCCGGTGGCGTCGCTCCACAGTCCCCAGGCGAGAGATGTCGCGGGCAGTCCCCCGGCACGACGGTGTGCGGCGAGGGCGTCCAAGAAGGTGTTCGCGGCGGCGTAGTTCGCCTGACCGGCCGTCCCGAGGGTGCCGGCGACGGAGGAATAGAGGACGAACGCGGACAGGTCCCGGGTGAGCTCGTGGAGGTTCCAGGCCGCATCCATCTTGGGGCGCAGCACGGTGTCCAGTCGTTCCGGGGAGAGGGCGTCGACCGTGCCGTCGTCGAGGACGCCGGCCGTGTGGACGACACCGGTCAGCGGATACTCGGCCGGGACGGAGGCGAGCAGCGCCGCCAAAGCCTCCCGGTCCGCCACATCACAAGCCTCGACCCTCACCTCCGCACCCAACGAACCCAACTCGTCCCGCAACTCCACAGCACCCGGCGCCTCAATACCCCGCCGACCGACCAGCAAAAGACGACGCACCCCATGCCCCACCACCACATGACGCGCGATGAGAGCACCCAACGACCCCGTACCACCGGTCACCAGCACCGTGCCTCCGGCGAGGCCGAGGCCGGCCGCGTCGCCGGCTTCCTCGCCCGTCTCCGCCTGGGCACGGACGAGCCGAGGCACGACCACATGGCCGTCACGCAGGGCGAGTTGGGGCTCATCCATGGCGAGAGCGGACGGGATCGCCTCGGCCGATGCCTCGCTCCCATCGACGTCGAGCAGCACGAACCGGCCCGGATGTTCGGACTGCGCGGCACGCAGCAGCCCCCACACCGCCGACTGCCCGAGATCCGTGAGGTCTTCGCCGCCCGGTCCGGTGGCGAGGGCGCCCTCGGTGATGACGGCGAGGCGCGGCCGGAACTCGGCCGGATCGGCTGCCAGGTGATCCTGAACGGCGCTCAGGGCGTGTTCGAGCGCCGAACGGGCCGCGTCCGGCACGGATGAGTCGGCCGATGCCGGAATCCGCAGCAACACCAGGTCATCCGCCGCGGCGGCTTGTTCACCGGATGGCGACGGCGCCTCGGGGGTCGTCCACGCGAGCTGGAACAGCGCCTCATGGCGCCCACTGCCGCGCGCGAGCCGTCCGGGGTCCGCCGCTCGTACGACCAATGCCGAGACCGATGCCACCGGCCCGCCGGAGCTGTCGGTCAGCTCCAGCGCCGCGGTGTCCTCCCCGGTCCTGGTAAGGCATGCTCGCAGTTCCCGTGGACCGGGACGGTGCACATCGACGCCCTGCCAGGCAAAGGGGAGGCGGATGGTCGCCGGTGCCTCGCCCGGCCCCTCGATGTCGTCGAGGACCAGCAGATGCAGTACGGAATCGAGCAGTGCGGGGTGCAGTACGTATCGATCGGCGCCGTCGGTCTCGTCGTCGAGGCGCAGCTCCGCATAGGTCCGGTCGCCGAGCCGCCAGGCCGATCGCAGGCCCTGGAACGCCGGACCGTACTCATATCCGCGGTCCGCGAGCCTGACGTACGCGTCGTCGGTCGCGATCGGGACGGCTCCGGTGGGCGGCCATGTCGTACCGGTTCCGGTCGAAGCCGCGTCGGCCGGGCTCTCCGGCCCGAGCCGGCCGGTCGCATGCCTGGTCCACTCGTCGTCGCCGTCGACCCGTGAGTAGAGCCGGACCTCGCGGCGGCCCGACGCGTCCTCGGCGTCCACCGCGACCTGGAGGGTCACCTCTGCCCGCTCGGGCAGCAACAGCGGGGTTTCCAGGGTCAGTTCGTCTATCGAGGGCACATCGAGCTCGCGCCCGGCGAGCAGTACGAGGTCAAGGAAGGCCGTGCCCGGGAGCAGCACGGTGCCGACCACGGCATGGTCGCGCAGCCAGGGCTGAGTGACCCGCGAGAACCGCCCGGTGAAGAGATGGCCGGCCCCTCCTGCGAGTTCCACCGCGGCTCCGAGCAGCGGATGCTCAGCGGCGGTGAGCCCGACGGTGCCGAGGTCGCCGGTGGGCGCGGGTGCGTCGAGCCAGTAGCGGCGGCGTTGGAAGGCGTAGGTGGGCAGATCGACGGGACGACGGGCAGCCACCGGACCGAAAACCGCCTCCCAGTCCAGAGAATGGTCAGTGTGGACATGCAGCGCACCCAGCGCCGAGATCACCGCATGCGCCTCCGAACCATCCTTGCGCAGCGACGACACGAAGACCTTGTCGTCGCCTTCGACTCCCGCCTGGGCCAGCGCCGCCAAAGTGGCATCCGGACCCAGCTCGATAAACGTCCCCACACCCTCACCATCGAGAGTCCGGACGGCCTGGTGGAAGAGAACCGCGTTACGGGCATGCGCGGCCCAGTAGTCCACCGAGGACAACTCCTCGGCCGACGCCAGCTCACCCGTCAACGTCGAAACAATCGGAATCGTCGGCGCGGAAAACTCCAACTCGCCCGCTATGGAGCGGAATTCATCGAGCATGCCGTCCATCAAAGGCGAATGGAACGCATGACTGACCGTCAGACGACGCGTCTTACAACCCGCCTCCGCCAACCGGCCCGCC
>NZ_JARBAE010000105.1:0-3582 GCF_033795305.1 Streptomyces sp. AK02-01A | reverse complement strand
ACTCGTCCGAGTACCGCTTCGTGTACTTGCTTGCCACCTGGTCACTGCTTCCTCTGGAACCACTCTGATCCCAGTCTCCAGGTGTCCACGATCAAGGGGGGAAGCTTCAAGCCCAGCCATCCGAAGCGAAAAGGAGAGGCTAGGAGCTTGGCGAACCCGTGATGTCAGACCGGCTCGCTAGACTCGGGATCCACTGTTCGTCTGGGTTCCCGGTGGGGCCCGCCTGCCGTGTCTTCGGCCGGTGGGAACAACGGCTGGGACCAGTTGGCTGGAGAAGGTGCCATGGCTGTTTGGGTCCGACCACCTCGCGAATGGCAGGAAGCAGCATTCGCTGACTACACCAGCCGAATGGCTCAGAACTATCTGGCCGCCGTCTGCCCCGGAGGCGGTAAGACAGAATTCGCTCTTGCAGTCGCAAGCCACCTATTGCAGTCCGGCTCGATCAACTTCGTGGTGGTCGTCTCTCCTTCAGATGCGTTAACTAAGCAATGGGCCGACAAAGCCGCCCTTTTCGGTATCCCACTTAGCCCGGAAGTTCACTCGAAGTCACCCTGGTCATTGCCGCGCGATTTCAAAGGGATCTCTACTACCTATCAGCTACTCGCCGCACCAGGCAGCGGAGCCCCAAGCGGGTTCAGCACCCTGATGCAAATGCGGCACGTTTTGGTGATCTTCGATGAAGCGCATCATGCCGGCGAAAAGAAAGCATGGGGCGAGGCGCTCACTAAAGCATTCGAGCTCGCTCGCCATCGACTACTGCTGACTGGCACTCCCAAGCGCTCCGATACCTCCAAGATTCCATTTGCCACGTACACTCAAAACGAAAAGGGCATTGCACGCATTGTCCGGGACTACAATTATGGCACGGGGCGAGGCGTTCGAGACCAAGTAATTCGACGCCTAGATACACGGTTTTATGATGCCGAGGTCAACGAGTTGGCCTTCGGGGAAAAAGTGCCGGTCAGCGCGAACATCTCGGATGCCGTTACCCAGGCGGACAGATCGAAGTTCATGGGTGCCGTCATCGACCCCGACAGCGGATGGTTCTCCAAGCTACTCCCTGAGGTCGATCGGGAACTGCAGGGCGTTCGCCAGTCCGTACCCAATGCAGGGTGCTTGATTCTAGCCAATAGCCAGGAGCACGTTAAGGCATATGCGCGTCTGGTAAAGCAGGTTACTGGACACGATGCTGTAACGGTGACAAGCGATGACCCAGCTGCTCGTCTTGCACTAGAGAAATTCGCGCACAGTGACGCCCCCTACATCATTGCCGTGCGTATGGTGTCCGAAGGGGTAGATATTCCTCGGTTGAGAGTGCTGGTGTGGCTAACACGTACGAAGACCGAGCTCTTCTTCGCGCAAGGCACCGCGCGAGTCGTGCGCATTCCCGACCCTCAAGACACTACGCCTGCGGTAGTGTTCATGCCAGCTCTCGACGTCCTGCGTGAACTCGCCCAGGGTATCGAGGACGACATTGACCACGAGATTGATCTGCTGGAGCAGCAGGCAAAAGCCGAACAAGCAGCAGCCCGAGCAGACAGCACAGAAGGTTCAGCCTCGCCGATTGACGGCCTTGATGACGAACCGCCTAGCACACAACTGCTTCTGGGTACGTCCTTTTCCATCGATAACCTCGCACTAGAGAGCACACTGTTCGGCCCCGAAGCGCATGAGGCGCAGATTCACCACGCGGCTCAACAAATCATCGACGAAGACGGTTTGCCGCAGATTCAGATTGCCTTGATCCGAAAGCTGATCGACCGCGGCCGGATCGTCTTGCCGGGAATTCCAACCCCAGATCAACATCACAAGATTGTCAGCGCAACTCAAGAATCACCCAACGCCCAAGACGCTTTGTGGCGAGTGCGGAATGACCTCAAGGTTCGCTTGCATACTCGCGCCAAATACCTTGCAAGGCGTTACTTCAACGATGACTTCAAAATGGTGCGCAACCGAATCAACCAGGAGACAGGCGCTCGCGCGGACTATGGCACTACAGACCAGCTACACCGCGGGCTGAATTTTGCTGAAGAATGGGCGCGCAATCTGGAAGCGGGGAAGAACACGTGACCGACCAACCGGCCGTACCACCAGTTCCGAAGGCGCAACTACGGGCACGCGCCTCTCTCATCGACGCCTTGAGCACCAGCTTGGACAGGGGAAAGAACGGCTTGGACAGCGTCCCCGGGTTGCTGCGACAAGTAATCACGGAAGGCTTTTGGCGTCATTTCGTAACCGTCCGCGAGGAGGAGGTGCGTCATGATGATTTCCATGAATTTTTGCGCACCCCACCCCTAAGGGGCCTGGGAGCCGATGAGAACCTAATCCGTTATCTGATCTCTCACGAGCCAACTATTCTGGAAGAATTCGAGAAAAACCTCAACCCCGATAGCGATCCCGTCTCGAACGATCGCGATGAATGGTTTGCAGGTACATCAATTCCGCCCGCTGTCTCGACTGAGGCGACTGAGGCGAATCCGCGTAAGGTTGGCCGAAATTCTCGGGCCTTCGATCAGTTGCGTGAACTTCGCCCTGACCTGGCTGGCCGCCTGGAGGCCGGTGAGCTGCCGTCTCTAAACGCAGCAATGATCGAAGCGGGCCTTCGGGACAAAAGGGTCTCAATCCCAGTCACCAAGCCCGATGAAGCGGCGGTTGCGTTGCGCAAGTCTCTGAGTCGCAAGGACTTGGCGCAGCTTATTCAATTGCTGACAGACGGAACGTCGTAACGAGGTAACAAATGACGTCACGGGAGAGATTGAGACCTAAACCGATCTACCAAACGGTCACGTTGCCGACTGAGCCTTAACGCACCGGCAGGCTCCTGTTCGATCCGGATCGCCTACGAGCTTTCCCCGGAGGCCGTCCGAGACAGCCGATCCGCTTCGGCCCTCGGGCCCGGAATAAGCTGCCCAGAGAGTGCTGTGGGCGGTCTCCCAAAGCCTGCTGCCATGGCGCGCCTTCGCTGGGAGCACGTCGCCCGGGCAGCTTGTGGGTTTCGGGAGACGAGACAGCACTGTCACCGGCGTCGCAATGTCCAACATGCCCGCCGCGCTCGCTACGAGGGCATAACCGTCAGGTCAGCTCGCAACGCGCAGAACCGCCGGTTCCCGCACTCAGAGTGCGAGTTCAATTCTCGTCACCCGCCCCACACAACATCCGCATCAACGGACTGCGCGCCCCCACGTGGACCCCCAAGATCGGAAACTCCGAGGAGAAGTCTACAACTCCGACGTCTACGTATTCGCCGTCCAAACAGCACGCGAACATACCGACTACAGGTCGCTGGACACCGCCCGATGAGAGTTCTACGTGCTCCCCCGCCCAAAGCTGAAACGCCTGAACGCAGACAGCCTGGGCCTGGCATCCGTATGCTCGACCGCAAGTTAACCAGCCCTTTTCCCGTCCTCGGTGGCCCCAACCAGGACGCAGACTCCCGCCCGTCCGGGCACAGGCTCACGGCAATCAGAACGGGCTGACCCGTTCTAGCCTCGATCGTTCGTGAGTCTCTGTCGGTTTGCTGACGGGGACTCTGTGTTCGTGTGGTGCGGTTTTTTCTGGGCCGGGGCAGGCTGAGGGCCCGGC
>NZ_JARBAE010000104.1:0-3787 GCF_033795305.1 Streptomyces sp. AK02-01A | reverse complement strand
CGACAGAACCCCTCGACAAGGTTCATCGTCCCAGCTCAGAAGGCACTTTCGCGTTACCGCACAGAACCCGACCCCACACCAAGTGAAACGGCGAGGCTAGCGGGGTTGCAGAAGAAGACAGGCATGTTCGTAGCCATCGCGATCTCGTGGTGACGTGCCATTTCGCTGCCTTGGTCCCAAGTCAGTGAGCGTTTCAGGTGGGGGGAGACCGCTACCAGGATGCCCCTGGGGGAACTGCTCGCAGCCAAGACGGAAGGCCGCGAGCCCGCAGCGAATAACGGGCGGGTTCCGCCTGGCGGCCAGGTCATCGACCTGGTGACGGCGTTGACGCGGTCGGTGGCGGCGGCGCGCACCTCGCGCGGCGAGACGGACGCGTCCAGGAAGCCGACCCCGTCGGTGTCCGCGAAGGAGACGGGCCGGAGGCGCACCGCGGGAAAGAAGGCGATGCCCGCGGAGAAAGTGGCGACGAAGCAGCAGCCCGCGAAGAATACGGCGACCAGATCCCAGTCCTGGAACCGCAGGGGCTGACTCCGCCGCCTCTCAGGCGCGGCCGGGCATCGCAGCCCAAGGCTGTCGGTTCTTCACTCCATCTGCTGCCCAGGCGGCGGTGGCTCGTTCGGAAGCGTCCAGTGCCGGGGCGCCGGCCGGCCCGGGGTGAGAATTGTTGCCCGGGCGGGGGCCTGAACCTCGGGGATGTCGAGGAGGGCTACCGCTACCACGCACTCCAGACGCGCCACCAGGCCCTCCGGGTTCTGGGCTGTCGCTTCATGCCCACCTGATGTCGACCAGGAACTCCCGTAGGTCCGCGGCGCCCGAGTCGCCGTTCGCTGCCTGGCGCGGGACGGTGGACGTCCGCCCGGGCCGATGAGAAAGTCTCTGCCCCGGCCCGTGTTCTCCGGGAGCGCGGCGAGTAAGTGGTAGAGCGCTCCCACCGCCGCTTCATACGAGGATGCCGGGAACTCCAAAGCCTCCTGCCCGCGGCGTGGTTTATGTGATCGTCAAATGATCGGATCCTGAGGCCCTCGGCCCTGCCGTGCCGAGCCTTCTCGCAGTTGTTGACTCGTGGGCATGATCGACCGGGATAGGGTCGCGGGCCACGCCCGTTCACCAGCCACGGCGACTGGTGGCGATATGTGTTCCGACATGTGGCGTTTCCTGCCAGGCCCCTCGGTCTTCAACCCTTTCGGGGGACTTCGGAGAGGACACCGTAAAGCTAGGATTCTCATCAATTCCCGCTCCATGCAATTGCATATGGGATTCTCCTACCCGACTGCTGGCAACTGGCCTGGGGCGGGAAGTGCGTTGTTCGAATGTGAGTGAAAGGTGTGCGAATGCCGTTCGATAATGGCGTCTCTGCGGTCGACATTCCGGGCGTACGATGGATCAAGAGCACGGCGAGTCAGGGAACCGGGAACTGTGTTGAAGTGGCAGATCTGAAGGATGGATCTGTCGCTTTCCGTAACTCCCGTTTCCCGCAAGGCCCGGCGCTGGTGTACACGGAGTCTGAGGTGGCGGCGTTTGTGGCGGGTGTGAAGGCCGGTGAGTTCGATGATCTGACGGCCTGAACTCACCTCAGGCCATAGGTTGTTATGGCGGACATGGTGGGCTCCGGACTGAAATACTGGCAGGAGTTGAGTTGTCCCGTCAGCGTCAGGAGCAGACATGTCCGCCATAGCTCAGCTGGCCGCTCCATCCGTGCCCGATTCCAAGGCAGAGGCCGCTCCGCGTTTACTGGGTGAGTTCCTTCGGCGGCTTCGGCTGGAGCGCGGGCTTTCTCTCGCGGAGGTGGCCCCCGTCATTCGGGGCAGCGTCTCAAAGATGAGTCGTCTGGAGCGGGGGGAGAGTCCACCGAAGGAGCGGGATGCTTACGATCTTGTCCGTCATTACGGCCCGCGCGCCGATCAGATGGACGAGTTCGAGAACTTGATGCGGCAGGTCCAGGACAGCGCTCGGTACAAGACCTACAGCGATGTGACACCGGGGTACCTGCGTCGCCTCATCGCTCTGGAGAAGGCCGCGATCACCATCCTGGCCTACGAGACGCACGTGGTCCCCGGGCTGCTGCAGACTCCGAGCTACGCACGGGCGGTGATCAGAACGGCCATGCCCGAGGGAGACGAGGCGGAGATCGACCGTCACGTCCGTGCCAGGATCGACCGCCAGAGCCTCTTCCACAGCGACCACCGGCCCGAGGTGCTCGCCCTGCTGGATGAGGGAGTTCTGCGGCGTCCGGTCGGTGGACCCGAAGTGATGTGTGAACAGATCACGTTCCTGCGGACAGCGATGGCCACGGAAGCGCGCGTCAACATCCTCATCGTGCCCTTCGACCGCGCCGCCATCGCTCCGAACTATCCGATCACCCATCTGCACTTCGGCGACGGCGGTCCCTCCGAGCTGGTGTACGTGGAGCAGATGAACAAGGCCGACTACTGGACGAGGCCGGCATACCTGGATCAGTACCGGCTCGTCATCACGAAGCTGATGGATGTCGCTCTGTCCCGGGAAGAGACCATCGACTTCCTGAACGACATGCACGGGCAGTATGAGGCGCAGATGCGGCGGGGCTGAGAGTCACCGGGGATGGGCCGTCTGCTCAGCTCAGGCGGCCGACTCCTCCCCATTCCACCCAGTCCTTGATGTGCGGGCGCGGTACGACCTCGGTGTCCGGGCGCCAGCGCACGACATCCCCGAGTCCCGGAGGAATGATTTCCAGGCCGTCGAAGTAGGCGGTGACTTCATGTTCTTCCCGGACGCGGCCCCAGTTGTCGTGGGTGATGTCGTTCATCAGCCGGGTGACTTCGTTACGGACGTCCCTGCGGTCGCTGACGAGCTGGCAGATGACCAGGAAACTTCCGGGGGCCAGGCGTTCGGTGACCCGTTGGAGCATCGGCTGTACGTCGTCGTCCTTGAGACAGTGCATCACGGAGACGAACAGGGCGGCGACTGGTTCGCCGGGGTTGATGAGGCGCCGGACGGCCGCGTGTTCAAAGATGCGGTCCGTGTCGCGCATGTCGGCGTGGACCATGGCGGTCTGGTCGTCCTGCGCCAGGCGGGTGCGCCCGTGGGCGCCCACGATCGGATCGTTGTCGATGTACACGGTGCGTGCCCCGCCAGCTGCTCGCTGGGCCACTTCGTGCACGTTGTCCTGGGTCGGCAGGCCGGATCCGTGGTCCAGGAACTGCTGAATGTTATAGGTGTCGGCCAGCTCGCGCACCACGCGACGCAAAAAGGCCCGGTTGTTGAGGGCCAGCGTCTTCGTGCTGGGGGCGATACGGAGTAACTCCTCGCCGGCGTCCCGGTCCGACCGGAAATTCTCGATCCCGCCCAGCAGCCAGTCGTATATACGCGCGACGCTTGGTGTGTTGACGTCAATTAAGTGAGATATGGGTTTCTCGCCCTGAGCCATCCGTCCCCCTGTCATCCCTGTAGCAGACGTTCCGGCTGGAAGTTCCCCATGGTAGAGGGGGTGCCGGTGGGCGGCCAGGGAACGGGGCAACACGGCCGGGTGATGTAGAGGAGGGCGAAGCAATCGGGCCTGAGGGGTGAGAAAATCACTCCCGGCGCGTTTCCAACCGCCGTCCAGGAGGCTCTGTGGGCGTCTCGGCGCCGTGTGCGCCGCGCACGCGGCCTACAAGGTCACCCCTGCAGTACCCGTCTGGCCGGCTTCGTCTCATCGTGGCCTGCCGCGCCGTGAAGCTTCCCCTTGATCGTGGACACCTGGAGACTGGGATCAGAGTGGTTCCAGAGGAAGCAGTGACCAGGTGGCAAGCAAGTACACGAAGCGGTA
>NZ_JARBAE010000103.1:0-3942 GCF_033795305.1 Streptomyces sp. AK02-01A | reverse complement strand
TGGGGCTACCTCACGCCCCACGAAACACGCCTGCGCTACCAGCAGGGACAGGCCCTCGCGGCATAACGGAAACGTGTCCATGATCACGGGGAAACTTCAGGTGCGTGGGGGTGGCCAGTCTGGGATGGGACGCCCGTGTGAGCGGGCTCGGCACACTCAGGGCACGCCGGTCGTGTTACCGGTGCCGGCTGCCTTTGTGGGTTGAGGCGGTGGTGGGGCTGGGCAGGCCGCGGTCGGCCATGCGTAGCAGCATGCACATTTCCGAGGTGTCGATGCCCATGAGTTCGGCGGCCTGGTGCAGTGGCAGGTTGAGTCGGCGGTGCAGTACGACGGCATCTTCGGGTGTGTTCGCCGGGGCGCAGTCGCTCGATGGCGCTGGAATCATCACGCAGTCTGCGTGTCCGACGACGGCGTGGTGGAGGATGCGCCAGGCTGTTGCGACGCTGTTCGGGCTGAGCAGGGTCTCTTTCCAGGTCTGGGCGATCTCGGTGAAGGCCGCTTCGACGGCTCGTGAAGCGGACTCGGTGTCTGGGGTGCGGGCCTCGGCGTAGCGCAGGTAGGGGCCGTGGTGCAGCTCGCGGAAGGCGCGGAAATCGAGACGCTGCACGGCCGGGATTCTGCGGTGCGAGGAGGTGGTGGGCAGGCGATGTTCTGTCATTTCTCCGGTCCCGTTGTGGCAGAGCGGGCGGGCTTAGAGAGGCGTCGGGGTGTGGTGTGGATCGGGCGGCCGGGTGCGGGGCAGTCCGCCGGGGGCAAAGGCGTCGGCCGAGGTGAGGAAGGCGTAGTGAACGTCTTCCCAGAGATGCCTGATACCTGCAGGGTCGGCTCCCAGGCCGGCCACGAGACGGACTGCGGTGGGCCAGTCCGGGATGTGATTACCTTCCAGGACGGCTGCGATCAGCTTGGGTGCGAGGCCGACGGAACGGCTTATGCGCGTGGCGTCCGGAGATGCGGCCGCGAGATACAGGCCGCGCAGCGCAGCGCACAGCCTTTCGGCGGCCGTGCCGATACGCGGTCGCGACGAGTCGGCGGTGCTCTGAGCACTCAGCCATAACGCTTCCAAGTCCTCGGGCCTGTCCCCGAAGAGGACAGCCAGCGTGTGCACGGCCGGCCATGGAGGCACCCGCTCCCCGGCAAACATGCTCAGCAGATCCGCCGGGCGAAGACCCGCGTGCGCCGCGGCCTCCGCGAGGGTGAACCCAGACCTCTGTTGTAGGAATGCCAGTGCCGCACCGAGTTGTCGGGGTGCGGCATCCTCGGGAGCGGCCCGTGGCGCAGGCACCGGCGTACGCTGGGTCAGGAGCCGTGACACCGCCGTCCGTGACCACCGGGAGCGTGCCGTGTCCTCGCCCGTTCCCGCGGCCGTCGCGACCGAGGACCAGCTGTCCTCGCGCTCCAGGGCCTCCTGCACTGCTGCCTCGATGTAGCAACTCACCTCGTGCGCCAGGCGTGAAGCACAGCCCAGCAGCACCGACAGCGGCTGCCCCTGGCGATCGGCGCGCACCAGGTGTGCCGCGAGCGCGTGCAGATCCCCCGCGATATTTCTTCCGCTCGGCAGCAGGTCACGTGCCTGCCGGGCCGCCCTCTGGCGATCACGAAGGCGCTGAGCTCGACGACGGCATGTCGTGTCGCAGTAGTCCCGGGGCCGTCCCGACCCGCTCCGCTGACGCAGCGGGCTTCCGCAGAAAGCGCACCAGGCATGGCGAAGTTCAGCCACCTCTGTCTCCCTCCCGCACGCCGGAACGGTCCCGGCGGTAGCGCGGCAGCGCGCCCCGGGACAGCTCCGGCGACCGAACGGCCGCGGGCGGGAGCCCGCGGCCTCACCCCGCTGTCAGCGACGGATACTGACGTAGTGCACGGTGATCCCTCCGGCCGAGGCGATCAGCGCGCCAACGAGAGTTCCCATCGCGGACAGCAGGCCGGCGCTGCCGGCGACCGTCAGCACGACCAGGATGATGAGGACAATGACGAGGCGAATCCCTCTGATTCGCGCGACCCCGGTTTGAGGGGCCGCCGACAGCGGGATAGTTTCAAGGGGCGCCGAGAGCGGAATGAAGACCACTCGGCGCGCAGGGTCAGGCAGCATTTTTCTCCTTGCTTGATCAACAGGCCCTGGAGCGGCTGCAACCGCTCTGGGGCCTGCTTTACGCAGGTGGAAACCTATGGCGTCACGCCTGGTTTCCCTGACGCCACCGAATGTACCCGCCCCAAGAGCGCGCCCGCGACGCTTCCGTATGAACTGCAAACTCGACCGAAATGCAAATCCCAACCGGACGCCAGACCCTGTCCTGGATGTCAAAGCGGCGCACGTGGCGAAGAGCCTTTTATCGGATCGTGTCTGATCAACCGCGACCGATTCCAACTCATTTCCTTTGACTCTGGACGAAGGATCACAGAGTTTGCCCGGGAATGCCCGAACTGGGCCTTCTCTCATGGCTTATGCCACGGTCAACGGAGGCGAGACGGCAGAATGTCACCCGATCGAGTGACGGAGCCCCTTCGACCTGAGATCGAATTCCCGTGTAAATGCACGTGCATTTGCAATACTTGAGGAGTGTGGCATCCGCCCCCTCAGCTTGCCTTCGCGACCAAGCCCGCCGTACTGGGAGATCCGGTGTCCGCCGCCTACCAGGCCAAGTGCTCGCCCTGGCGGGCCAGTCCCGGCTGACCTGCCATCGCATTCATTCCCCGAACTGAGCCGCGAGTAGGGCTCCCCGACGAACGGGCGCCGCCGACGATCCGTGCGGCGACTGCGGCGGCGCGATCGACCTCCTCGATGACCACCCAGTCGTCGCGTCGAGTGCCGTGCCGACCGGCAGCACGGTGAGCGCTGCCGCCACCTCCGGGAAATATTGCTCAAGGGGCCCCCTCCCGGGAGAGCAGTACGGCCCGGTGCCCTTCCAACACCCTCCGCGTGGTGGGCCGGGCAACGAGAAGGACAAGGTCGTGAGACAGAATGCCGGGCCATCCGAATGAGACAACGCGAGAACGCGCAGATCGCCACAACGGAACGGGACATTCCAATTGCGGACCTACACGTGGATGAACTCGGCACGCAACGTGAGCGATTCGTGGTTGGCGACGGTACTGCCGTCGTTCCAGGTGCGGTACTTCTCCCACCCTCCCTGTTCTTTGAGGAAGGATGCCAGGAAGGCGGCCTCGTCGTCGCCGGGGTCGGCTGCGTAGACGGGGTCAAGCTCCTTACGGGCCTGCTCAGATAGAGGCGCCTCTTCTCCGATGCCGTCTGCTGGCGGGATCCTCGTTCCGGTCGTGGCGAGGAGTTCGGCTGCCGCACGCTCAGTGTCGGTGGTCGGCGCCGGGCCAGGACAGACGGCTTCGCCGTTGAGGCGCTGGAACTCCGCGATGGCTTTGGCGGGCGTTTCGTAGACGGAGGTGATGACACGCAGGCGGTCCTCGCCGTGCAGGTAAACGCTCTGGCCGCCGCGGTAGGTGCCGACGGCGACGATGGTCCAGCCGTCGTGTGCATGGAGGTGGATTGTCAGGCGACCCGCGGCGATGTCGTCGTGGATCTTCTGCGCGTCGTCGGAGACTTCGCGGATCTCCTCCCGGTTGAGTCCTATCGTCGCAGGTCAGGAGCACTTTCTGCTGTCCCGGTCACTACCGGACACCACCCGCAGTGAAAGCCCGAGGCTAGTGCGCCAGCAGGATTTCGGTGTCGGAGCTGGTCTTTCTCCGCCGTCGTGGCGGTCCTCATCTAGATCACCATGGGGGGTGGAGCCCGTGACCGGGCTCCACCCCCTCACCGGTTCTTAGTGAACTGCGCCCGTGCGATCCCCTGTTTATGCCGGATCTGAAAGCCGTAGGGCAATGTCGATGAAGCTTAGAAGTTGTTGTCTTTCCGGACTTGAGGACTGCGTTTTCGCTGGTCGGGCATAGGGCGGACGTTCCCGTGGGAGTGGTGGCGTGTCGTGTCGTCGCTCT
>NZ_JARBAE010000102.1:0-4833 GCF_033795305.1 Streptomyces sp. AK02-01A | reverse complement strand
ATCCACGCGTCGAGTGAGCGGTCGTCGAAGGTGTCCTGCCAGGTCTTGATGTCGGTGAGCCGCAGGAACGCCCCGATGCCGTAGGTGTGACCGCGAGTCAACTTTCCGGCCGGCACGGTGAGGGAGATCGTGAAGGCGCCGCCGCTCGCCCGCATCGAGTCGTAGTAAAGCTGCCCGCCACTGCTGTCCCGCGACGTCGCTGTCCAGTCGCGGTTTCCCTGCTTGCCGGGCTGCCATACCGCGGCGTCGAAGAGACCGACGTCGAGCGAGTAAGTCAGCGTGGGACTGGGCCAGTCGGGCACGTCAAAACCCGCTCCGAGGATCGTGAGCCCGGTGGACGCGTCCGGATCCACAGCGGCGTCGGGCAGAGCGAGGAGCTGCCGTCCACCGGTGGCCGGGAAGACACGGACGGAGAAGGAGTCGGAGACCGACTCGGCGCCCTCGACATTGGCCGCGACGATGCGCGCCGTGGCTCCGTCGGCGGCGAGCGGCATCGAGGAGATCGTGAATTCCTGGGTACCGCCGATGACGGGCTGCGCGTACTCCGCACCGGCCCACGGCTTCCAGGTGGCGCCGTGGTCGTCGCTGCGCTCCAGGACGATCTTGTGCGGATCGAGGGCCGGGTTGCCGGTGACCTTGAACGGGACGAGGGCCTTGGTGCCTTGGATGGCGAGTACGGGGCCCGGCGGTTGGGAGAAGGTGGGCGCGGAGTACGGCGCGGTGGTGAGGAGCAGTGCCGTGGAGATGGCCTGTCCGTCGTTGTTGGTCGCCACGATGCGTACGTAGGTGTGGTTCCAGGAGGAGTCGATGGCCGGGATGGTCAGCGACTCGCCCGTCGCGGTCTCGATATCGGTCCATGGCCCGTTGGCCGAGGCAGCCCGCTGCCACCGCAGTTCGGCGTCACCGTCGATGTCGGCGGTGACGGTGAGGGCGCGGCCCTCGATGTAGGGAGCGGCGGCGGTGGTCGACGGATTCGCGAGTATGACGGGAACGTCCCGTACCTCGGGAGCGGAGTCGAACCGTACCGCCAGGTCGAACGGCGTCTTGTCCGGATCGGAGCTCAGGCCGCTGGTGTGCCAGTAGCTGGACAGTCCTGTCTCGTACTGGAAGTCAACGAACGACTCCGGCCACGATCCCCAGTCCGGCTTGGCCTCCTTGACCGGGTCCGTGATCGCCGAGGTGGTGGAGCGCACCCCGTCGACGAGCGGGAAGTAGTCGACGCCGGAGAACTCCGGAGAGATCTGGGCCCCGCCGCCGGGTCCGGCCGTGGTCTCCAGCCGCACCGAGTCGAAGGCCGCGACGGTGACACGGCGTGCCGGAACCTCCTCCTGCTCGCCCGGGTTGTCCCTGCTGGAGCCCATGCCGCCGCCGGTCGCGGTGAGGGTTCCCGTGCCGTTCTCGGCGATCGTCAGCGTCGGGTCCTTGAGGTACCAGGTGAGCAGGCCGGAGTAGGCGTTCGCGGTGAAGGCGCCGTCCCAGTGGATCGTCGCTTCTCCCGTGGTGGAGTTCGCTGTCCCGGTGCCATTGGTGAACAGTGCGCGCTGGTTGAGGCGTGATCCGTCGCTCGGCATGCACTTGGTGGTGTCCGAGATGCCCTGTGCGGTGCCGTCGGGAACCCGGTGGATGATCCGTACGTCGCCCTGTGTGGACTGGAACAGCGGTTGTGTGCCCGCGGAGAAGAAGTTGCAGCCGGTGTTGGCCGGATTGCCGCCCTGGTAGATGTTGTTGACTCCCCACTCCAGGCTCGCGTGGTCGACCGGGTCGAGGCTTCCACCACCGCTGATCACGCTGAGCGTGGCTGCCGACGACGCGGTGGACGGGCCGTGGCCGTTGTCGACGACGACACGGAAGTGAGCGCCGTCATCTCCGGGACGCGTCTTGACGGCGTAGTCGGCGCTGGTCGCGCCCGCGATGTCCGACCATGCCGTGTACTCGGTCTCCTGGCGCTGCCACTGATAGGAGAAGGGGCCCGTGCCGGCGGCGGTGACGGTGAACCGCGCGCTCTGATAGACCTGCGCCGACGTGTCGTGCGGTGGCTCGATGACCGACGCCGCCACCGGAGTCACCGTGAGCAGGGCCTCGTCGGAACGGTGCTGGATGAATTCGCTGTCGAAGGCCTTGACCGAGTATGTCGCTCCGTTGTCGGCGTAGTTGGCCGTGAAGGTGTAGTCCGCGGTGTTGCTGTTGGCTATCGGGACGCTGCCCTTGGCGTCGGTGCGGTACCACGTGTACAGGCGGGCGCCGGGAAATTCGGCGGAGAAGGTCACCGCCCCGCCGTCCGGCACCGTCCGCGGTCGCGGCTGCGCCGTGAACGCGGGATCGGACACCGCCGCGAGGGCGGTCAGGGAAGAGTGGCCGGCCGTCTTGGACCCGACGGCCGACACCTGGGCCGCCTCGGCCGGCCGGAGACGGGCCGGTGAGGGTGCGGCTATCGCGAACACCGCGGTCGCCGCCACGAATCCGAAGGCGATTCGGGCGGGAAGAGGTCTTGAACGCACAGTCAAGTCCGCTCGTCGAAGGGGATTTTGCTGATGGAGGGGTCATGGGCTCGCACCGACCCTGTCGCGCGGCCGGCCGGTCGGTGTCGAGCCGACGAGGTCACCGCGACGATCGCCTGGTGGTGTCGACGACGTTGTCCCACCGGGAGGCTTGTCCTGGGAGTCTCTGGAGCCACAGTGTTAATTAGGTTAGCCTAACCTAAGTTCATTCCGACAGGCCGTCGGTGGTGCCTTGGTGGCCGACTCTGTCGCGGTGTCTTGACGCGCAGTGTCTTTATATAGGTTAGCCTTACCTAACTTCAGCCGCCTGATCCAGGCATGTCCTGGACGTGGCCCTCGCATGCCCAGATCGCGTACCACCCCGTTCGCGCCAGTCCGCGGACGATGTCGGACGGAGGCCCGAGCCGCCTCCGTCGCCATTGGAGGCAGCCCTGTCATGGGCAACAGACAGCCAGCCCGGCCCCTGTGTCCCCGGCCGTCCGCCGGAGCCACCGGAGGCGTGATGCTCGGCCGTACCAGGTCCGCGCCCCAACGCCTCCTCCTCGGGCTGCTGTTGGTGATGCCGGTGATCCTCGGCGGTTGCCAGGCTCCCGACGACCGTCGCCGCAGGCGGCGAACTGTCCTGCACAGCCGCCAGTTGCGAACTCACCACCGGTATCAAGGGCGGCCGCCTGACCTGGGGCTTCAAGAAGAGCTTCCGCTCCTATGCGGCAGGTCCCGCCGGCAACAGCGTCACCGCCGGCGACGGTCGGAAGATCCTCGCTCAGGACCTGGCCGTCCCTGGAAACCACAACAGGAACCACTTCCGGAAACAGACCTTCCGGAAAGAGGCCTTCCGGAAACAACGAGAGAGGAGGTGAGGCCGGCCAACCTCAGCACCTTGTGCGCCCGGCGCACTGCCAAGGGGGCCAGGCATGCCCGCCCGGCCCCCTGACCAGCGGGACACAGACCGTGTCACCGCATGATTCTCTGCAGGAGAGAAGAAACAAATGTACCGAATCACCGCGCGCCGGACGCGCGCGAGAACCAGCCCACGCACCACTGGCCTCAGACACCGGGGCATCGCCGCTCTGGTGGTTGCTGTGGTGTCGGCGGTGGGTGTGGTGTTCGCGGGTGCGGGGTCGGCTTCGGCTGCTCCGGTGACTGTGGCGGATGCGTCGTTGGTGTGGGGGCTCAGTGGTGAGCAGGGAGGTGGTGCTTTCTTCGGTGGTTGTAATTTCTTGTCGGCGGGGAAGGCGGGGGATACCGGTTCCAGTCGTTTGTGGAGTGAGAGTGATGGCTTTTATTCCACGCGTGTGGGTGATGTGGTGGTGGAGAAGCCGGACCGTGATGGTGTGTTCGCGGAGCCGTCGTGGTCGACGAAGTGTCAGGATCCGTCTGGTGTCGCGGTTTCGCCGGGTTCGGTCAGTTCTCTGACGCGTAATCGTGTGGTGTTCGGTAAGGGTACGGGGACGGTTGACACTGTCGCGCGGACTGCCACGATTCGGTGGTCGGGTTCCTTTACTTCGGTTTTCTATGGTGGGCTTACGTATTGGTCGGCCACGGATCCGGTGTTGACGGTGAAGGCGGATGGGACGGGTTCGTTGACGGCGACGGCCACTGGCTATGGCGCTGATATGAATGATCCGGGTAAGTGGGTTGCTCTTCCGGCGACGACGGTTACTCTGGCCAGTCTCCGTGGGGTTGAGCTGGGTTCGTCGGGTTTTACGGTGACGCCTGATTATCTCGATGTGCCGGTCGGTGTTCCGGCGGGGTCGGCCGGGCAGCCGGTGAAGTCGTCGGCGAACGGGTCGTACTGGGGAGCGTTTCCGCAGAGTTTTGTGGACTTCCAGCAGTTGACCGGGCAGGCCTCCTACTGGTTCACCTCCGGTGGTGCCCGCGACGCGGCCAAGCCCGCCACACCACTCACCCTCACCTACACCACCACGACGAGCCCGGTGCACCACCCGGAGCTCACCGTCAGCCCGGCCACGGGCCTGCGGGACGGCGACACCGTCACCGTCACCGGCTCCGGCTACGACACGACCACGGCCAACCCGCACGGCAGTGGTAACGCCGGAGCCTACGTCGAACTGGGCTGGATCAGGCAGTCCGGCTGGCAGCCCTCCCAAGGCCATCCGTCCTCGACCCGGTCGAACATCGCGGCGGTCTGGGTGCACGACACTCCGGCTTCCGGCGCCGCCAACGAGGCGAAGCTCAACGACGACGGCACCTTCACCGTCGACCTCACCGTCGACACCGATGCCCTGGACGACAAGAAGCTGGACGGCGGCACCCTCGCGGTCTTCACCGTCGCGGCCGGTGGCATCACCAACGCCGACGCCGAGGCGTACAC
>NZ_JARBAE010000101.1:0-4849 GCF_033795305.1 Streptomyces sp. AK02-01A | reverse complement strand
AAGCCGCCCGCCACCACGATCTTCGCGCTGGTGGTTGAGCGGGCCGCACCGCCGCTAGAGCTTGCGAAGTCCACTGAGCACCCTTTCGAGCAGTGTCACGTCTGGCTGGCCCCCGGCGGCCTCGTCGCCGCCGGGCTGATGGATGGCGACAAGTCCGGCCTCCGCCAGGTCGGCTACGAGGATCCGGACAACGCCGAGGGGGATGGAAAGGAGCGCCGAAATCTCGGCGACCGATTTGATCTCAAAACACAGCCGGCAGATCCGCTGGTGCTCGGGCAACTGCCCTTGCAACTGGGACGGGTCCGCCGTCGTACTGACCAGTGCCTCGATGGCGAGCTGGTAACGCGGCCGGGTCCGGCCGCCGGTCATGGCGTACGGGCGCACCAACGGATTGTGTGTGCCCATGGGTGGAGCGGCTGCCGGTGCGCGCCGGGGCTGCACCGGCTGGATGCGCGGTCCCCGCGGCTCGTCGTACGGCTGCCGCTGCGGCGGTTGTGGCCGCCGCGGTCCGGGCGGGCCGTCCTGGAAGTCCCGGCCGCCCTCGTTGTTCTGGTTGTTCTGGTTGTTCCGTCTGCTCGGCGTGGAGGGAAAGTTGAAGCGGTTCCGGGCGTGTTCACCAGGGAACTGCTGGGCACCGTCATAAGGATGCCCGCCTGGGGGTGTAGCCACGTTTCCTCCTCCGACTGCCGCTCGCCGGTCCATGTCCCTGTGGGGTCGCGCCACCGCACCCTATGGTGCGGTGGCGCTCAGCGCACTGTCTGTCAGTTGAGCAGACTTCCCTGGAGCTCGGCGCGCAGGTCCGGAGTGAGGACCGTACCGGCGCGGTCGACCAGAAGCGCCATCTCGTATCCCACCAGGCCGATGTCGGCCTCGGGATGGGCGAGTACGGCCAGCGAGGAGCCGTCGGAGATGGACATGATGAAGAGGAAACCACGCTCCATCTCGACGACTGTCTGGTTCACGGCGCCGCCTTCGAAGATCCGGGACGCACCCGCGGTCAGCGAGGTGAGACCGGACGCCACGGCCGCGAGCTGATCGGCTCGGTCACGCGGGAAACCTTCGGACATGGCCAGCAGGAGTCCGTCGGCGGAGACCACCACGGTGTGGGACACCCCAGGGGTGTTGTCCACAAAGTTGGTGATCAACCAGTTCAGATTCTGCGCCGCCTGGCTCATCGGGCTCACACTAACGCTCCTGGTGGTAGGTACTGCCCGGGCCGTGGCCCGGTCCGTTCGTGTCCGCTCCCGCGTCGCGTCCCCGCTGGACGCCGCGCCGCAGGTTGCTCAACCTGCCGCGCACATCCTCCGGGGCCCGGGAGACCTGGGGGCCGCCCTGCGGGGTTTCTTCCGCCGATCCCTCGACGAGGTTGGCCTTCGGCACCCGACGGGGGAGACCGGACGAGGTGATCCCGCCCGCCTTGGGCTCACGGAGCTTCTCGGCCCGCTGCTGGCGATCGTCGTTCGTCGACCGCCAGTCCTGGGAACCGTCCGCCCCGTTCTGTCCGTTCAGCGGGGTCTGTCCGGCCTGTCCGTCGTCCTGGCCCGTGGGCCCCCACTGCTGCTGGCCGCTGCCACGGCGCGGCAGTCCCGCGTCGGTCAGCGCGTGGCTGGTGCTCGCGGAGGGACCCGGACGGTCGAAGCCTACGCGCTCGGGAACGATCTCGGGAGCGCTGTGGCCGGATTCCGGTTCCGCTCCCCGCTCAAGTTCGTACGCGCCCTGATAAGCACTCTGTTCGGCCCACTCGCCCTGATGGGCATGGGGATCGAAGCCGTTCTCGTACTGTCCGCCGGTGTTCTGCGGTGCCTGCTGCGCGGCCTCCGCATACGGGGTCTCCTGAGACTCCTGATAGCCGTTGGCCGACTGGTACGTCTCGGGTGCCCGGTACTCGTCGTAGCCGGTCGCCCGGTACTCGGTCCCGGTTTCCCGGCGCGGTGCGTAGCCGGGGTCGTACGACGCCTCCCGCGGCGCGTACTGGCCGTCGGTCTCCTCGCGGTAGCCACTGTCCGGCTGTCCGCCGAAGGGCGGCTGTCCGCCGCCGGACGGCGTCTCCAGCGCGGCCCGCCGCTCCTCGCGTCGCAGCGTGCGGTTGACCGGATCGAGGCGGCGCGCGTCGTCCGGCCGCGGCTCCTCGTAGCGGGAGTCGTCGAAGCCCAGTTCCGCGGCGGTCAGCATCGGAGTGGTCGGGAAGACCTGCTCCTCCGGCGGCAGTTGCTGGTCCGGGATGATCTGAGAGACCGTGAAGTCGTTGGCCTCGGCGGGCTCGCCGCCTCCTCCGCCGTGCGTGATCGCGTCGGGCAGCATGACCAGCGAGGTCGTACCGGCCTGCTCGCCGGAAGGCCGCAACTGGACGCGGATGCCGTGCCGGTCGGCGAGGCGGCCGACCACGAAGAGGCCCATGCGCTGGGAGACCGCGGCGTCCACGGTCGGCGGATTGGCCAGCTTGTGGTTGATGTCCGCGAAGTCCTCGGCGGTGAGGCCGATGCCCTTGTCGTGGATCTCGATCATCACCCGGCCGTCCGGCAGCCGGGTCGCGGTGACCCGGACCTTCGTCTGCGGCGAGGAGAACGTGGTGGCGTTCTCCAGCAGCTCGGCGAGCAGATGCACCAGGTCGGTCACGGACTGGCCGTGGATGTCCGTCTCGGGGACGCCGCTCAGCTCGATGCGTTCGTACGACTCCACCTCGGAGGAGGCGGCCCGGAGCACATCGACCAGCGGTACCGGCTGGTTCCAGCGGCGGCCCGGCTCCTCGCCGGCGAGGACCAGGAGGTTCTCGCCGTTACGGCGCATACGGGTCGCGAGGTGGTCCAGCCGGAAGAGAGAGGAAAGCTGATCCGGGTCGGCCTCGTTGTTCTCCAGGTCCGTGATGAGGGTGAGCTGGCCCTCGATCAGCGACTGGTTGCGGCGCGACAGGTTCGTGAAGATCGCATTGACGTTTCCGCGGAGCATGGCCTGCTCGGCGGCGAGCCTGACCGCCTCGCGGTGGACCTGGTCGAAGGCGCGGGCGACTTCGCCGATCTCGTCACGCGAATCGATCGGGATCGGCTGGACGCGGGTGTCGACGCGGCCGGGTTCGGCCCGGGAGAGCTGGTCGACCAGCATCGGCAGCCGCTGCTCCGCGATACCGAACGCGGCCGTACGCAGCGACCGCATCGAGCGGCTCATCTGCCGGGCCATCATTCCGGCCAGGATGAAGGCGGCCAGCAGAGCGATCACCACGATGGCGCCGTTGGTGATCGCGTCGTTCCTGGCGTTCTCCGAGATCTGCGCGGCGTCGGCCACGGCCTTGTCGACGAGATCCTTCTCGATCTCCGTGTAGCCGTCGAACTTGGCGGTGGAGGCGGCCATCCACACCTCGGGCGTGACACCGCGGCCCGCGAGCTGCTCGGGGCTGGCGCCGGTGGCGATCGCGGCGACCATGCCGTCGAGGACGGAGCCCTCCTGGCTCGGCGGGGTCTTGAAGTCCTGGCCGGCCGCGGCGGCCTGCTGCTTGGCGGCGGCGAGCTTCTTGGCTCCCTCGGTCGTCTGCTTCCGCATGACGTCCTGGAGCTTGACGGTGTCCGCCTCGGTACCGCCGGAGACATACTCGCCGAGGGCGATGTCCTCCAGATACGCGTACGAGGAGAAGGCCATCGTCTGGCCGGTTCTGACATCGTCCTTCTGGCTCGGCCTGACCAGCAGATGCATTCCGATGGCGCGCTGGAGCGACTCGGCGGCCTTGGCGAGCTGGAGCGCGTAGACGGTACGGCCGTAGCTGGTGATGTTGCCGGTGCCGAGACCCAGTTCGTTGGCGAACTCCATGAGCGAGTGCTGGACCAGCACATAGCCCTCTTCGGTCGCCACGGGACCGCCGTTGCCGCTGGTCTTGTCCGGAGTCTCGATCCCGGCCGTGTAAGCGGTCTTTCTGAGCCCTTCCAGCTTGGGCTCTTCGGCCCGGAACAGGCTGAGGCGGCGCTGGAGGCCCTGCGTCGCCGGCATCGCGCGGACCGCGACGTCGAATTTCTGCTTCGCGGCGTCCGTGGCCGCGCGGGCCTGGCTGACGGCCGGCGCGTCGCGCTTGTTCGTCAGCAGCGGCTGAGCGGTGAGGTCCCGCTCGTTGAGCAGCGCCTGGCCGTACTCCGAGGCGGCGCGTACGACGAGCGCCGTGGCCTCGGCGTCCTGCGCCTCCTGCCAGGTGTCGACGGACGCCTTGACCTGGAAGCCGCCCATCACGAGGCCGACCAGTACGGGAATGAGGAGGATGGCGTTCAGCCGGGTGCGTACCCGCCAGTTGCGCGGCGAGAGCCGACTGGGGCTGCCGGCCGCGGACGGCGTACCGGTCGTGGCCGCGGGCGGCACCGCTGCGCGCGGCGGCGGCGTGAAGTTGCCCCGCGCCTGTTGCTCCGCGGAGCTCGTCTTGCTTCGCCTCACTCGACCAACAACCTCTCGGCGTCGGCACCTACGTTGTGCCGTTTTTCGTTCGGGCCGTACTACTCGGGAGTTGTCGAATTCCAGCACGGGGAACGGCCGCATTCCAAACAGCAGGAATCAGCCATTCCGAGTGATCCAAGCCTCCAGTAAAACGGGCATAAAGAGCGAGTCACGGCAAAAGGCGGGCGCGATATGAGCGCAGCGGTACCAGCCGAGTGCGTCGGGTGTCCGGAGCCGGTGAAACCTCTGTCGAAATGTTATGAACGCGGAGGCGGGCCGTGTCGAAAGACACAGCCCACCTCCGCGGAAGTGTACGACAACTGCCGTATCGGGCCGTCTACTTGAGGCGGGCCATGAGTGCGTGTTCGACGAGGGTGATGAGTCCGCTTTTGGCGTCGGCGCGGTGGCGGGCGTCGGTGGTGATGATGGGGGTGTCGGGGCC
>NZ_JARBAE010000100.1:0-5158 GCF_033795305.1 Streptomyces sp. AK02-01A | reverse complement strand
GCATGTGGACTGGGAGTCCGGTGCGGTGGAGTTGCTGACGGAGCAGCGGGAGTGGCCCGAGGTCGACCGGCCGCGCCGCGCCGCCGTCTCCTCCTTCGGGATCAGCGGCACCAACGCACACCTCATCATCGAACAAGGCACCGAGCAGGACGCCGGGACCACCGGCGAGCAGCCGGAACCGGCACAGGCGCCCGCACTGCCCGTCGCGCCGTATCTGGTTTCGGCGCGCGGTGAGCAGGCGCTGCGCGCCCAGGCCGCACGGCTGCTGGAGTACGCCGTGGCCCATCCGGAGGCGGCGGCCGGCGACCTCGGCCGCTCGCTGGCCACGACCCGTGCCCTGCATGACAACGCCGCCGCGGTGGTGGCCGCGGGACGGGACGAACTTCTCGAAGGACTCTCCGCGCTGGCGGCGGGCGACGCTTCGCCTGCCGTTGTCCACGCTGGCCGGGTGAGTCGCGGCAAGACCGCGTTCCTGCTGACCGGACAGGGCTCGCAGCGCCTCGGAATGGGCCGCGAACTGTACGCGTCCTCATCGGTGTTCGCCGCCGCCTTCGACGAGGTCTGTGTCCATCTGGACCGCGAACTCGTCCGGCCCCTGAAGAGTGTGCTCTTCGCTCCGCGAGACTCCGCCGATTCGGCTCTGCTCGACCAGACGGCGTTCACGCAGGCCGCCCTGTTCGCGCTGGAGACCGCGCTGTTCCGGCTGGCCGAGCATCACGGTCTCACACCGGACTTCCTGCTCGGTCACTCCATCGGCGAGGTGACCGCCGCGCATCTGGCCGGCGTGCTCGACCTGCCGGACGCCTGTGTCCTGGTCAGCGAGCGCGGACGGCTGATGCAGGCGGCCCGCGAAGGCGGTGCCATGGCGGCGCTGGAGGCGGCGGAGGACGACGTGCGCGCCGGCCTCGCCGGATACGGCGACACGGTGACGATCGCCGGAGTCAACGGCCCGCGCTCCACCGTGATCTCCGGTGACGAGTCCGCGGTCGACGCCGTCGCCGCTCACTGGCGGGAGAAGGGCAGCCGGACCAAGCGGCTGCCGGTCAGCCACGCCTTCCACTCACCGCACATGGACGATGTCCTCGACGAGTTCCGTTCCGTCGCCGAAGACCTCACCTTCCGTCCGCCGCGCATACCGGTGGTCTCCAATGTCACCGGTGAGTTCGCCACCACCGAGCAGCTCACCGCGCCCGAGTACTGGGCGCAGCACATCCGCCGTCCTGTCCGCTTCCTCGACGGAGTGCGGCTGCTGGCCGCGCAAGGCGTCACCGAGTGGCTGGAGCTCGGTCCGGACGGTGTGCTGACCGCGCTGGTCCAGGAATCCCTGACCACCGACGCCGGTGCGCTCACTCCGGCACTGCGCGGGGGCCGTCCCGAGGACCACGCCTTCGCCTCCGCTCTCGGGCTGCTGGCCGCGCGTGGCGCGGCGGTGCGCTGGGACGTCGTGTTCCCCGGTGCGCGCACGGTCGACTTGCCCGGCTACGCCTTCCAGCGGCAGCGGTACTGGCTGGAGGAACCGGCCCGTGCCGCTGATGCCGCCGGACTGGGTCTGACCGCCACCGGCCATCCGCTGCTCGGCGCGGCGGTGGCCCTCGCGGGCCGCGACGAACACCTTGTCACCGGACGGCTGTCACGGCACAGCCATCCCTGGCTGACCGATCACGCCGTCGCCGGCACGGTGCTGGTGCCCGGCACCGGCCTGCTGGAACTGGCCCTGCGGGCCGGTGAGCAGATCGGCGCCACAGGTGTCGACGAACTGACCCTGGCGGCGCCTCTGCTACTGCCGGAGCGGGGCGGGGTCCAGTTGCAGCTTGTCGCCGGAGCCGCCGACAGCGCCGGTGGCCGTCCGCTGCGGATCTATGCGCGGCCCGACGGCGGAGCCGACGAGAGCGCGGGCGACTGGACGCTGCACGCGCATGGCAGGCTCGGTACGGCAGACGGGCTGACCGACCATGAGTCGACTGCCCACGGATTGACGATCTGGCCGCCGGCCGGCGCCGTCGAGACCGATCTGAGCGGGGTCTACGAGCGGCTCGCCGAGCAGCGATACGAGTACGGGCCCGCGTTCCGGAATCTGCGCCGGCTGTGGACGGCGGACGGCGAGCTCTACGCGGAGGTCGCGCTCGGCGAGGACCAGCGCTCGGACGCCGGCCGGTTCGCGATCCATCCGGCGCTGCTCGACGCCGCACTCCATCCCTTGCTGCCCGGCGTCGCCGGCGACGACAGCGGATCGTGGCTGCCCTTCTCCTGGTCCGCTGTCACCGTGCGGGCCTCCGGCGCCACCACACTGCGTGTCCGGCTCGCTTTCACCGGCACCGATCCCGACTCGCCGACGGTCCGGCTGACCGTGGCCGACGGCACCGGCGCACCGGTCGCCGAGGTGGAGGCGCTCACACTGCGGCCGCTGTCCGTCGAGGCGCTGCGCGCGGCGGCCGGCAGTGCGGGCGACGCTCTGCTCCGGGTCGACTGGACCCCGCTGCGGGACGGTCACACCGCCGAGCAGTCCCTCGACTGGGCCGTGCTCGGCGACGAAGGAACCGAAGGACTCGGCCTGGCCGGCGGTCCGGTGCGGTCGTACACCGATGGCGCCGCCGCCGTACGCGCGCTCGACGAGGGCGCGAAGGCACCGTCCGTCCTGCTCATTCCCTGCCTCCCCGGCCCGGTCACCGGCGAGGAGCTGCCGGACAGGGTCCGGGCCGAGTCGCACCGTGTGCTGGCGGACACGCGGTCATTGCTGGCCGATGAGCGGTTCTCCGGCACCCGGCTGGTCGTGGTGACCCGTGGCGCGGTCGCGGCCGGGCCCGGAGAGGATGTGACCGACCTGGTCCACGCTCCGGTATGGGGGTTGCTGCGCTCCGCCCAGACCGAGAATCCGGGCCGCGTGGTCCTCATCGACAGCGAGAGCGCCGCCACCTCGGCCGGCCTTCTCGCGCGGGCCGTGCACAGCGGTGAACCACAGGCGGCGGTGCGTGGTGGCACCGTGCTCGTCCCACGGCTGGCCCGCACCCGGCCGGCCGCGGAGGCCGACACAACGCCGCAGAACACTCCGCAGAACACTCCTGAGAACGCAACATCTGAGAACACAACACCGGACACCACGGCGCCTGCGACCGCACCGCGCTGGGACCACGGCACGGTGCTCATCACCGGTGCCACCGGTGCGCTGGGCACGATCGCGGCCCGGCATCTCGTGGTGTCGAGCGGCGTCCGGCGGTTATTGCTGGTGAGCCGTCGCGGTCCGGACGCGCCGGGTGCGGAGGAACTGTCCGCGGAGTTGGCGGCGTTGGGTGCCGAGGTCTCGGTGGTGGCGTGCGATGTGACGGATCGTGCGGCGCTGGCTGTGCTGCTGGGCTGTTTCTCGCCGGAGGATCCGCTGACGGCCGTGGTACATACGGCCGGTGTGCTCGACGATGTCCCGATCGAGGGACTGACGCCTGAGCGGCTGGACGCCGTACTGCGGCCCAAGGTGGACGCGGCCTGGCATCTGCATGAACTGACCCGCGACATGGACCTCACCGCCTTTGTGCTGTACTCCTCCGTCGCCGGTCTGCTCGGCACCGCCGGACAGGCCAACTACGCCGCGGCCAACACCTTCCTCGACGCTCTGGCCGGCCACCGCAGGGCCCAGGGACTGCCGGGCCTCTCGCTCGCCTGGGGACTGTGGGGCGAGACCGGCTCCATCGCCGGTCATCTCGCCGACGCGGATCTGCGCCGTCTGGCGCGCTCCGGGCTGCTGCCACTGGCGAGCGACGACGCCATGGCCCTGTTCGACGCCGCACCCGCCACCGGCGAGCCGGTGCTCGCGGTCACCCGCCTGGACACCGCCGCGCTGCGGGCGTCCGGCGCGGGAATTCCCGCCGTGTTGCGCGGCCTGGTGCCGGCGATGCCCAAGCGTGCGGTGGCGGCGTCCGGCGGCCAGGACCTCGGGACCGGTCTCGCGGAGCGGCTCGCCACACTGCCTCCGGCCGAACGCGGCCGGACGCTCACCGATCTGGTGTGCGGCCGGGTGGCCGCCGTCCTCGGCCACACGGACCCGGGCGAGATCGATCCCGAGCGGGCCTTCATGGAGCTCGGCTTCGACTCATTGACCGCCGTCGAGCTCCGTAACCAGCTCGGAACGGCGACCGGACTGCGGCTGCCCACCACGACGGTCTTCGACCATCCCACACCGGCCGCGCTCGCGGCGTATCTGCTCGGGCAACTCGTCGTGGACGCGGCGCCCGGCGAACCAGTCCTGGCCGAGCTGGCCCGGCTCAAGTCCGCGATCGAGCAGTCCGCCATGGACACCGACGCGTACGACCGGATCACCGCCCGGCTGCGTGAACTGCTCGACGCCGCGGATCTGGCGAGCGGCAGCACCGGGGCCGGCGGTGAGGAGGACAACCTCGACTCCGCCTCCGACGAGGAGCTGTTCGCCCTCGTCGACGAACTCGACTGAGCGCACAACCGGCTGTTCCTCTGCATCAGAGGCCATCGACCACACCACATCTGGGAGTTGAGAACCATGGCGGACGAGGAGAAGCTGCGCGACTACCTCAAGAAGGCCATCGCGGACGCCCGCGACGCGCGCAGGAAGCTGCGCGAGGCCGAGGACCGGCAGCGTGAGCCGATCGCGATTGTCGGGATGGCGTGCCGTTATCCGGGCGGAGTGGCGTCGCCGGAGGATCTGTGGCGGCTGGTGCTGGAAGGTACGGACGCCGTCAGTGAGTTTCCGGTGAACCGGGGCTGGGACCTGGACGCGCTGTACGACCCGGACCCGGAGCGGACCGGTACCTCGTACAGCCGTGAGGGCGGCTTCCTCCATGACGCGGACCGCTTCGACCCGGAGTTCTTCGGGATGTCTCCGAGGGAGGCGACCGCCGTCGATCCGCAGCAGCGCCTGCTGCTGGAGACCGCGTGGGAGACATTCGAGAGCGCCGGTCTCGATCCGGCGGCGCTGCGTGGTTCCCGTACCGGTGTGTTCGCCGGAGTGATGTACAACGACTACGGTTCGCGCCCGCATCTGCCTCCCGAGGACTTCGAGGGCTATCTGTTCAGCGGCAGCGCCGGCAGTGTCGCCTCCGGCCGGTTGTCCTACACGTACGGGTTCGAGGGGCCGGCGGTGACGGTGGACACGGCGTGTTCGTCGTCGCTGGTCGCGTTGCATCTGGCGGCGAAC